>JAYUTD010000248.1:0-4828 GCA_043755305.1 Saprospiraceae bacterium | reverse complement strand
TAAAGACTTCAATAATTTCGTTGTTGATAATGTAGCTAAACTCTTTGTTATGTGTATAGGCTACAATCACCGCAGTGTCCTTGCCGCCGACCAATTTTATGTAGTAGGCTACGAGTGGTTCATTGTATATACTGGTAAGGATATTTGGCTTTTGTCTGCCAAATTTTTTCTTGGGAACGTGGTTGTAAGATAGAAATTTTAATTCACCTTCGTCTATAGGTACCAATTCACCATGTAAATTTTTAGTGGTTAACCTTAAGTTGTTGACCTCTCTAAAAAGCCTTGATTTGGTATTGCCCAGCGACAATAAGAATTTTAAAATATTTGCCATAATATAGGTTGCTCCGACGGCACTTGTTATTAGTAAAATTAATGATCTAAAAATAATCAATTTATTAATTTTACTACTAAAGTATTAAAGAAATTAATCAAGTAAGTATAAAATCGATAAACTAAACAATTTTATCGGTATACAATTCGGATTTATGCCGAATAGGTCTGGGGATTATTGTTAATCATATTCTTTCTGATTCTTCTAAGTGCTCTGTCTTTTATCTGTCTTACCCTTTCACGAGTAAGCCCAAATAAATCACCTATTTCTTCTAGATTCATAGGTTTGGTCTGATCGATACCAAAATAGGCCGATACTACCTGAATCTCCCTGGGAGAAAGAGAGGCCATGCCGTATTTTATTTCTTCTCTTATGGATTGCTCCATCAATTTTGTATCCGGACTTTCTTCTTCACCATGCGTAAGCAAGTCGGCCATGGACATAGCTCCATCATCATCGGATAGTGGTGCATCCATAGAGGTATGGTTGTTGGCACCACTTAATATGGAAGTGACATCCGTAGGACTCATGGCCATTATTTCGCCCAATTCTTCCATTGTCGGTTCTCTTTCAAATTCCTGTATGAAAGACAAAAATGCTTCATTGACTTTGGAGTATAAATTCATCTTATGGGTAGGAATCCTCACCATTCTGGAGAATTCAACGATAGCTTGAATGATGGATTGTCTTACCCACCAAACAGCATAGGAGATAAATTTGAAGCCTTTTGTTTCATCAAATCTTTTGGCTGCTTTGATCAGACCTACGTTTCCTTCATTGATCAGATCGCTTAATGACAAACCGTGATTTTGGTATTGCTTGGCTACGGAGACTACAAACCTTAGATTTGATCGCGTGAGTTTATCAAGTGCTTCTTCATCGCCTAATTTTATTCTCTTTGCAAGTTCTGACTCCTCTTCGCTGGTAAGTAAGTCTATCTTTCCAATGTCCGACAAATATTTATCTAACGAAAAACTTTCTCTGGAAGTAATTTTATTAGTAATCTTTAATTGGCGCATAAATGAAAATTGAGCAGTGGTTTAATATAAAGTCTGTACTGTATAAGACAATAATATATTTAAAAAAGTTTCCTTTATAACGAAATTAAAAAGAGAAAGCCTATAAATAGCATGATTGAAAATTTACTTTAGTGCTGTCTTGTAGGCCAAAAGACATCTTTCCCTGGCATAGGTATGATCTACTACCGGCTTGACATAAGTTGGCCCATCCACCTCCGGCACCCATCGTTTTATATATATGCGGTCTTTGTCAAATTTTTTTTCCTGTGCTGCAGGGCTAAAGATTCTGAAATAAGGAGCAGCATCTGTGCCACAACCAGCTGACCATTGCCAACCTCCATTGTTGCTTGCTAAATCATAGTCCAATAGTTTTTCTGCAAAATAGGCTTCTCCAAGCCTCCAGTCTATAAGAAGATGCTTTGTCAAAAAGCTTGCGGTGATCATTCGCACTCTATTGTGCATAAATCCGGTAGCATTGAGTTCTCTCATACCTGCATCCACAATGGGATAGCCTGTCATTCCATTCTTCCACCTTTCGAATTCTTCCTCGTTGTACCGCCAGGCTATCCGATCGTATTCCGGTCTGAAAGCTCTGTCGGTAACGTAAGGAAAATGGTGTAGAATCTGCGCATAAAAATCCCGCCATATGAGTTCGCTTAAAAAAGTCTTGTTGAGAGCCAAAGCCTTTCTTGCTTTTTCTCTGATACTTATGGTCCCAAATCTAAAATGAATGCCAAGCCTTGATGTACCTTTTATAGCGGGGAAGTCTCTGTTTTTGTCATAGTCTTTTATAACGGATTGCGAGGTTTGCATGGAGGGTATGGACAATGCAGATGGCTCAAATCCAAGCTCTTTTAATGTCGGAATAGATGTAGTAGTACCAGGATTTATTTTATGCAAAAAACGTTCTGAGGGAAAGGATCGTAGGAAATAAGAACTTCCATTTTGGGTTTTGCTTTCCAGTTTTTTGAGCCATTTGTTTTTGTACGGGGTAAATACAGTGTAGGGTTTGCCATCTTCTTTGACTACCTCATCACTTTCAAAGATAACGTGGTCTTTGTAACTTTTAAATCCAATGTTTTTTGATTGTAGCAATTCTTTTATACTTTGGTCTCTTGCGACTGCATAGGGTTCGAAATCTTTGTTTGTATAGACACCGGCCACGTTAAATTCATCTACAAGTGACTGCCATACTTCACGTGGTTTGCCAATCTTTACGATGAGATTGCTACCTGCTTTTATGAGCTCCTCATTCAAAGTGCATAGAGCGGTGTGGATAAAATTTACCCTTGCATCGTCTTTGGGCAAATGGTCCAATATGTCTGTATCGAAAATAAAGAGACACTGCACGTTGTCAGATGATTTCAATGCGTGGTACAAGCCGGCATTGTCGTTAAGCCTCAGGTCTCTTCGGTGCCAAAAAAAAGTAACTTTATTCAATGTATGTCAATCTTCGGTTATTACAATAAAATCTTTGTCCAATGGGTCGAGTTCATTTTTAAGTAATGATATAAATTCACCGCCCATGGAAGTGTAGTATTGCATAAAATTGTCCGTGCGTTCCTGTAGTCCATTTTGAGGAAATAATTTTTGTTGGACAGTCTTTAGCTGATTGAGGGCCACTTCCTCATTTTTCTTAAGGCTTCTTTTGATTCTGGATTCAATCTGTTCTACTTGCTTCAAGACCTTATTTTTTTCGCCTTCTACAAATGCTTCCAGAGTTTTATCGGCGGCTTTTGCTTTTGTTTTGAGTGTTTCAAAAGCTGCTTCGACAAGCTTGATTTCCTCATAGGCATTTAATTCAATCTCAGTATTGAGCGATAAGTATTTGTCGATCAACCTGTCTTCCTGTAGAAAAAGATCATCAATAGATAAGCTAAGTTTTGCCAAAAGACCGGCCTGTGACTTAGAGACAATTAAAGCCGAGTTTCTGCGAATAAGGCACGGAAAGAAAATAGCAAAATGCCTGAATTGGTCTTTTCTTTCCAGCCAATACGCTAGTTCACCACCACCACCAATATAGGCAATATTTGGCAAGATGGCCTCTTCGTATAGTGGCCGCATAACCACATTGGGGCTAAAATTTTCAGGGTGATCGTTCAATTCTTTTAGGATGGATGTTTCTGAAAATTGAAGTGCAGTGTTATTTATGGTATAGGAAGAAGCTTCTTTTACTATTCGTTCACGCAACCCATCTTTCATGTAAAAAAGATTGATGTCCCGGGCATGCGCTTGTTCTGCAAATCCCAATTCATGCAGCCTGGTCTGGGTCTTTCTAATGAGCTCAGCACTGGGCTGATGCACTAGCTCTTCTTTCATTACCGGCGCAAAAATAGCTTTGAATGCTTTGTTGTCCATATTAATTACCAGCAAGCCCCACTCTTTAAAAAGGGCATTGACAAAATTGAATACAAAACCATTGTAATTGGTCGCGCTGTTGAGTGATTTTTTTAAAACGTCTATGATATGCAGCGCATCCGGTTTGTCGCCAAGAATAGTAGCTGCGCTATCGATGATTTCTGACAAACCTTCGGTGCTGTATCTGCCAACCGGGCCACCTTGAAAATTATCCCAGGATAAGTCCTTCCCAAAAACTGTAAAGTGATTTACTTCTTCAAAATCGTGGTCCTCACTTCCATTTATAAAAACAGGAATGATGGTCTGCGAAGTAGATTTTGAAAGCGACTCAGCCAGGTTAATCACTGAAATAATTTTATAAATATAATACATTGGTCCGCCAAACAGTGCCGGTTGATGGGCTGTAGTGACAGTAAAAGTATTATCGTTCAGTAGTGATTCTATATTTTTTTCTTGCAATACAGATGGTCGATGGCCTGCATATTGTCGCTTGATTTCAGCGTGCAGGCTCAGCCTGTCTATGGCATACTTTTTTCTTTCGGCAATGGCCATTTTTAGCCCATTTATATCCGGGCTAAAAGCGTAAAAATCTTGAAAGATAGCTGGAGTATTTTGATAGGCAATATCTCTATTTGTAAATGCGGTCACATGGTCGAACGCTATTTTTTTTACAGTCATAAATGTAAGTTGTAAGTGCTAATTCTTTGCAACGACAAATATAACCAAACAATCAATGTTTTGTTGTACAATATTCTTTAATTGTTGATAATCTTGGTTAAGTATATTTAATGACAGTGTATGGAGTATGCCAATAGCTTCAAAGCATTGCGGCCCTAAAATTTATTGCGCCAAAGGGTCACTTTTCAGGAGTACCGGATCCATGACTTTAAACCAAAGTGGAGGAATTAAAGACAGCAGCAATGAAGCCGGATATCCATAAGGAAGTTGCGGAGATTCCTCATAATGCAACAGTGTTTGGTATTTTTTATTGGCTTTGTAATGGTGGTCTGCATGTCTGGTCAATTCGTACAATACTATTCTGCCGATGACGTGATTGGAATTCCAGGAGTGAAGCAATTCAACTCTTTCGTATTTGCCATTGTCCATCAATTTTCTTGTC
>JAYUTD010000247.1:0-4833 GCA_043755305.1 Saprospiraceae bacterium | reverse complement strand
ACAGGTGCAAAAAACATCGTATAAATCAGAAGCGGAACGCTTATCGCCATCAAGTATGGTGCAAATCTTGCATACTTTTGATAATCCAATCTATAACACATCCACATTAATAAAATGCCACTTGCTAAAAATACAAATTGTTGCACCAAATAATATTCCGTATTGCCTTCTCTCAATTTAAAAGCCATACTACCGGCAGCGCTATACACTGCAAGCAGAGAGAACAATGACAATATGCTAACAATTAGCCATATTGCTCTGTCTCCTTTTAAATTTTGATATAACTTTATTACATTAGTCAATGTTGTAGTTTTATTTTAATTCCCCAAAATTATTTCTTTTAAAAGACAGTTTATTTTCTTTTAAAAGCAAGTCAAATTGTTTATTTTATATGTTTCAATACTTCATTTCTAAATTGATCTCCTCTGTCAATATAATTCTTAAATAAGTCAAAACTAGCACATGCAGGAGAAAGCAAAATACAATCGCCTTCAGATGCCAGAGACATAGCTTTTTCTATTGCTTCCTGCAATGAATGTGTATCTTCAACTGCTGGTACTTTCTTATCAAAAGCATTTAAAAGTTTACTATTGTCTAAACCCATTCCAATCAGAGCCTTCACTTTATCCTTCACCAGCTCCATCAATGGGCTGTAATCATTACCTTTGTCAGTTCCCCCGGCAATCCAAACCACAGGTTTGTCCATTGCGCCCAACGCATAAAATACAGAATCCACATTGGTTGCCTTGCTGTCATTTATATATTCTACCCCATTTATAAAAGCTACTGTTTCCAGTCTATGTGGCAGGTTGACAAATGTCTTCAAACCAAGTGCAATTTTTTCTTCATCAATATTGAGCACTCTACACGCTTCTACTGCACATGCAGCATTGAATAGATTGTGCTTTCCTTTAATGGTTAGTTTAAATTTATGTCCATCCGTTGATAGGACACCGTTTTCAAATTGAGGTGGAGTAATCTCTACAATTTTAGCATTCAAATTGTATTTACTCCTATATTTCTTTATCTCATCGTCAAAACCATTGAGGATAAAAAAATCTTCATTCTTCTGATTTATATTTATCCTGAATTTTGAAGCAACATAGTTTTCCATTTTATACTCATATCTATCCAGGTGATCTGGTGTAATATTTAACAAAATAGCTATGTGAGGCTTAAAATTCTCAATGTCATCCAACTGAAAACTACTCACTTCCAACACCATATAATCAGGATGGTGATCACATAATATACCGGCAAAACTATCCCCATAATTGCCCCCAAGCATAACATCCAGACCTGCACATTTTAGAAGGTGATATAAAAGTCCCGAAGTTGTAGTTTTCCCGTTGCTTCCCGTGATAGCCAAGACAGTGCCTTTGTAGTATAATGAAGCAAATTCAATTTCTGAAATTACTTTGATACCCATGGCACGTATTTTGGTCATCACGGTTGACTCCTCTGGAACTCCGGGACTCTTTAAAACCAAACCAACATTACTCAATATGTCAAAATTGTGACTCCCTTCTTCAAAAGGAATCCCGCATTCAATTAGCTTTTTTTTATATCTTTCTGCGATAGTACCCCCATCACTGACAAATACATCGTAATTCATTTTCTTTGCAAGTAGGGCTGCTCCTACTCCACTTTCTCCTGATCCTATTATTAAAGTAGTTTTCAGTTTTTACTATTTTTTATTTTCTTAAGCATTCTGCTTTTCATTTACCTTATTTTTAAAGTAATAATGGTTAGCAATGCAAGTATAGTACCTATGATCCAAAATCGCACAGCTATCTTTGCCTCATGCATTCCTTCTTTTTGGAAATGGTGATGAAGCGGCGACATTTTGAGTATCCTTCTACCTTCACCAAATTTATTCTTTGTATATTTAAAATAACTTACTTGCATGATTACTGATAAATTTTCAGCCACAAATATTCCACATAATATAGGAAGCAATAATTCTTTTCTTAACAATAGTGCCATCACAGCTATAATACCTCCTATTGTTAAACTTCCGGTATCTCCCATAAACACTTTAGCAGGAAATGAATTGTGCCATAAAAACCCTATACATCCACCCAGGAAAGCTGCTGAAAATATTACCAATTCTGCAGTTTCCGGTAAATAAAATATTCCAAGATAATCAGCAATTATGGTGTTGCCACTTACATAAGCTAAAATTGCCAAAACTGTGGCAATAATTGCTGATGTACCAGCCGCCAATCCATCAAGTCCATCAGTGAGATTCGCCGCATTCGATATTGCAGTCACTACAAAAACTACAAATGGAATGAAAAACAACCATAACCATTTGTCAGCATTGTCACCAAATAAAGAAGCCAAATATTTATAATCAAAAATATTGTCTTTTACAAATGGAACATTGGTAAGTGTCGTTTTTACGTAAGCCATTCGGACTTGCTTTGGCGCTTCATTGAATTTAGGAATAGAGGTAGAATAATCTTTTACAATTTTATAATTACCGGCGACAGCTTTATCATAAGTCATCCTTACATTGATTCCATCATGCCATAGCATTACTGCACCTACAAATATACCAAGTACTACCTGGCCTATTATTTTTGTTGTGCTTTTAAGGCCTTCCTTATTTTTTTTAAATACCTTAATATAGTCATCGGCAAAGCCAATGAGCATCAACCATACAGTTGTTACCAACATCACGATAATGTAAATGTTATTGAGCTTTGCAAAGAGCAACACTGGGATCAAAATCGCAGAAATTATGATAAAACCACCCATAGTTGGAGTGCCTTCTTTTTCTTTCTGTCCTTGAAGACCCAGCTCTCTGACTGTCTCTCCTACTTGCAACCTTTTCAAAGAACGTATGATCTTACCTCCAAACAGCAATGATATCACCAGTGACAATATCGCTGCTGACCCTGCTCTGAAGGTAATGAACTGAAACAATCCAGCTCCAGGGAGATTGAATTGCTTATCTAAGTATTCAAATATATAGTATAACATAAGTTGTTATTTGCTATGCCTGCCAACATCTAACGGCAGATTTAGGTAAAGTTTTGTTTTAATTTTATAATAAAAGTTTTCAATTTTAAAAGCTAAACCAACCACAGTTCATCTTTTATTGATTACATTTTTATAACTTGTTCCTATTACATCAATTTACATATTGGTAAAATTTATAGAACTAAAAAGAGCAGCTGGAAGCGATAACATCGAATCATCGTTATGTCCTCCGAAATACCTCCAACTGCTAAACCAACCTGAGAATGATAATAGAACCTATCTTTAAATAGTGCCAGAAAAAGCATCTGACAATATTTTTTTATCTTCAAAAGGAAACTTTTCTCCTTTTATTTCTTGGTATTTTTCATGGCCCTTACCGGCAACTAAGACTACATCACCAGGTGCTGCAATCATTACTGCTGTTTTAATGGCCATAAGACGATCACTTATTTTCAAACAATTTTCTTTCTGGTTTTCAGAAAGTCCTTTTTGCATATCTGCAAGTATAGCTTCAGGATCTTCACTTCTCGGATTGTCACTGGTCATTATTACTTTATCGGATAATGAAGCTGCAATGCTTGCCATAATTGGCCTTTTTGCAGCATCTCTATCTCCACCACAGCCCAATACAGTAATCAATTTCTGATTTGGCTTCAGTGACTTTCTCAACGTTTTCAATACATTTTCCAATGCATCGGGCGTATGTGCATAATCCACTATGCCAACCCTATTGTGTTTTGCATCGATAACTTTTTCCATCCTGCCTTCTGCACCTGACAACGAAGATAAAATGCTCAAAGCTTTAGTTCCATCCACATGCATTAATTGGCTTGATGCAAAAACTGCTGTAAGATTGTAAGCATTGAAAGCACCAGTCATTGAAAACATTACTTCCTGATTATTGATCTTTAAATGCAACCCGGTAATGTCGTCAGACAATAATTTAGTATGATAATCTGTCATTGTCTGCAGGCCATAAGTAATGACTTTTGCCTTAGTATTTTGCACCATGGTCTTGCCATTTTTATCATCAAAATTTACAACAGCATAACTATGTTCTGACAAATCATTAAACAATATTTTTTTTGCATTGATATAATTTAAAAATGTCTGGTGGTAGTCTAAATGATCATGTGTAATATTTGTAAAAATTGCAATCTTAAAGTCTATTCCCAATGTCCTTTTCTGGTCCAAAGCATGTGAGCTCACTTCCATAAAGATATATTCACATCCTTCATTGTACATGAGATCCATAAGTTTTGCGGTACTTATGGCATCCGGTGTAGTATGGGTGGAGGGCAATATCTTTCCTGCAATAATGTTTTCGACAGTACTTAGAAGGCCGCACTTATAGCCTAATTTCGTAAACAACTGATAGAGCAATGTAGAAACAGTAGTTTTGCCATTTGTTCCTGTTACACCTACTACAATCAATTTAGTAGATGGATTGTCGTAGAAATGGTGAGCCAATAATGCAATCGCAGTTCTGCTATCCTTAACCTTTACATATAATACAGTGGTATGTATTTCTAAAGGCAAATTTTCGCACACAATACACGTAGCTCCTTTCTCAATGGCTGATTGGATAAAATCATGCCCATCAGATTTGAGTCCGGTTACTGCAATGTAGCAATTACTGGCTTCTACTTTTCTCGAGTCGATCACTAGAGCATTTATCTCTATTTCAGTTGTACCCTGCATGGATAACAATTGATCGCCTTTTAATATTTCAAATAACTTCTTTGCTTCCAAAAGCAAACATTTAATTTAGTTAAGTACAATTTCAATTTTCTGTCCTTTAGCCTGAGTGCCAGGTAAAAGGCTCTGTCTTACGACTTTGCCTCT
>JAYUTD010000246.1:0-12317 GCA_043755305.1 Saprospiraceae bacterium | reverse complement strand
ACAATCTGCTTTAGTCAACCATTTAAGTTGGCAGACTTATCAGTTTAAAATTCATCCAAAATACAATTACAAATACATCATTCTTGAGGTATATTATGACTTTACTGATAAAAATAAGGAAGCTTACAATGGAAATTTATTAGTCGATAACATGCAAGATTTGAAAGAGATAGATTGCAGTGAACAAGTAGAAACTATAATAAGTAAATAATAATTAGACTAAATAACAGCTTAACACATGTAAAATAGTATAAAAAACGTTAAAATTATTTTAAATGTGGTGTAAACAGCAGTAAAAAGTGATAATTTTACGATTAATGGGAAAGGCTTAGGTATTTGAAAAGATAATTAGGTTTTTGTTACACATAATTAAACCAAGATTTTAGAAATGGGTAAATTCTTGCCTTTGGTACTTATTTTGATTTCAAGTTTGTCTTTTGCACAAACTAAGATCATTATTACAAATAGGTCTTTTGAAGATGTGCCGAGAAAGGGCGACATTTTTTTTTCTATCAACGGCTGGTATGATTGTGGCGGAATAAATTTCCCTACTGAATCCCCACCTGATGTGCATCCGGGCAATTTTTGGAACAATGATACGCCGCCATCCAATGGCAATACGTATGTAGGTATGGTTGTAAGAGACAATGAGAGTTATGAGGCTTTGGCCCAAAGATTGTCTGCTTCTCTTAAAGTAGGCAAATGTTACAAATTTACCATTGATTTGTGTAGAAGTAATAAGTACATGAGCAAATCAAGGGTAACTGAGAAAGACCAAAATTATATAACCCCTGCAGTATTCAGGATCTGGGGTGGCAATGGCATGTGTAATGAAAAAGAATTGCTCGGTGAGTCAGTTCCTATCAATCATGCTGAGTGGCGCACATACCAATTTAAGGTAAAGCCAAAATCGGAGTACAAGTTTATCATGATTGAAGCTTATTGGAAAGTACCGGTAATCAACCCTTATTGTGGTCATATCCTAGTTGACAACCTTTCAGATTTTGAAGAGATGGATTGTATAGCCAATTTACCTGCGGTGGTAAATAAAAAAACCGGTGCTCCGATTGCTTCAGATAAAAAAGATGTGCTGCCTCCACATAAAAGAAATAGGGTTGAAAACTCCATTGAAAAACCCAAAGAAACGCCGGTAGCTGAAGTAAAACCAAAAATTCTAGAAGAGCTGGATATTAAAAAAATTAAGTCCGGCAGTACAATAGAAGTCAAAAGCCTTTACTTTAAAGCCGATACATCCACTATAGACAAAAGTTCGTACGAGGTGCTCAATGAAATTTATAATTTCCTTAAACAAAATGATAAAGTAACACTTGAAATAGGTGGCCACACCAATGGCATTCCAAATAATGAGTATTGTGACAAGCTGTCCACTGCCAGAGCAAAAGCAGTGCACGATTACTTAATTTCTAAAGGAATAGATGAAGCAAGGTTGACATATAAAGGATATGGCAAAAGGCGAAAACTTGCATCGGATTCTACATTGGAAGGAAGAACAAAAAATCAAAGAGTTGAACTGAAGATCCTGAGTATTGGATAAGTCATTAAATGTATATTTAGGAATGTTTTATGTAACCTATGGTTTCGGCTAAAAAGGCAATACTAAAATAACGATGTTGTCAACTACATGTTCATTAAACCAATTATTTTTTATAAAGTCTAAGCATAGATAAAACAGTAAAATGAAGATAAATATTAAATGTCTCTGTCTTTTAAGCATCCTTTTGAATTACGGTTCAATTAAGGCCCAAAGCAATTTGTATTTTCCTCCAAATAGCACTGAATGGGCAACTACTGATCCCTCGTCTCTTGGATGGGACATAAGCAGACTAGATGACCTAAAGTCTTTTTTAGATGCCAATAATTCCAGGTCCTTTATATTGCTAAAAGATGGAAAAATAGTTTTGGAATATTATTTTAAAGACCACGATGTCAATAAAGTATGGTATTGGGCAAGTGCAGGAAAATCATTGACAAGTATTCTGGCTGCTTTTGCACAAGCAGATGGTAAGTTGGATCTTGAAAAGCCATCCTCCACTTATCTTGGTAAGGGATGGTCGTCCTGTTCTGAAGCCCAAGAGTTAGATATATTGGTAAGGCATCATCTTACCATGACTACAGGCCTGGATGAAGCAGTAAATTCTGATTGTACAGACAAGGAATGTCTTAAATATAAAGCTAAGCCTGGCACAAGATGGTCTTACCACAATGCCCCTTATACTTTGATGGATGGAATTATTACCGGAGCCACCGGACAGAACCTCAATACTTATTTTAAAAATAAACTGGGTGAAAAAATAGGCATGACGGGCTTATTTGTAAAGTCCGACTTCAACAATGTATTTTATAGTACCACTAGAAATATGGCAAAGTATGGATTGTTTGTGCTTGCAAAAGGAAAGTGGAATGGTACTACTGTATTAGACAATGCGCAATACATTGAAAAAATGAGTAAATCCTCCCAACTAATAAACCCTTCTTATGGCTATCTGTGGTGGCTCAATGGAAAAGATAAATTTATGTTGCCTAGCAGTCAATTTATGTTTAATGGACCATTGATTCCTACGGCTCCCTCAGACATGTTTTCGGCCCTTGGCAAAAATGACCAAAAGATCCACATTGTGCCTAGCAGCAATATTGTTGTAATAAGAATGGGTGACGCAGCGGGCGACGGTAGCAGCAGTGTGCCCATTACATTTGACATAGAACTATGGGAAAAACTCAATAAAATCATGAAACTTGGTTCAGCAACAAACGAGGTGCCAAGTAAGTATTCAAAGGAAAAAATTGCTTACTGCTTTTGGA
Source organism: Saprospiraceae bacterium (assembly GCA_043755305.1). GTDB lineage: Bacteria > Bacteroidota > Bacteroidia > Chitinophagales > Saprospiraceae > JADKBO01. Next base: position 9,497 of record JAYUTD010000246.1, on the reverse strand, counting down.
ATAAAATTTTTATTAAAGAGGAGATTGATATTGATGAAACTGAAATTATGGATTGCAATGGAAAGCATGTACTAAAAAGTAGAAATGAACATCAAATAAATGTTTCTACTTTCAGCAAAGGTGTCTATTTTGTAAGGGTTCGCAATAAAAAAGGTACGTATTATATAAATAAAGTTTTTGTCAATTGACTAGACTTGTTCCAATTTCAATTACTGCTTTTACCAAGGCATCGAAGTCCGTTTTTTTACTTCTGTGATTTGTGATGGCTACCCTAATGCAATACTTGCCATGCAATATTGTAGAGGATGGTGATGCAATGCCTCTTTCATGAATTGTCATGAGTATATTCTTATTCAAAAGGTTCAATTCCTCTGTTGTTTTGTTGAAATCTATATATCTGAAACACACTATGTTCATTGTCACTTCATGGAGCAATTCAAGGCTTTTTTCTTTTTGAACCAAATGCCCTAAATAAAAAGCCTGCGCAATATTCTGTCTGATGATTGCTACATATTTATTAATACCGTGCTCTTTAATGCTCATCCAAACTTTGAGCGCTTTAAACCCTCTGGACAGTTCCATACCATAATTATTGATTGGATCCGGGCCTGCAGCAAGACCCCTTTCATGACTCAACAAATAATTGGGTGTAATGGAAAATGCATCGCGGTGTATTTTTTTCTCATGAATAAGAATACAACCTACTTCATAGGGCATGTACATCCACTTGTGCAGATCAAAAGCTATGCTATCGGCAGACTCTATGGCTTTGAGCGCAATTTCATATTCAGGTGCTAATTTTGCCAAAGCGCCGAATGCACCGTCAATATGCATCCACAAATTGTAATCATCACAAATTGTACGGATTAACTTTATGTCATCAATAGCACCTGTATTAACAGTGCCAACATTGGCTATAATGCAGATAGGCTGGATGCCATGGGCTATATCTTTTTTTATCTGTTCAACCAATAAGTCAGTGTCTATCTGAAAATCATCATTTACAGCTATTTTTCTTATGTTATCACTTCCGATCCCAATAATCTCGCCGCCTTTGAGGACACATGAATGCGTTTCTGTCGAGCAATACATAGCCAATTGTTTTTCCAAGTTTTTTATACCTTTGGTCCTTACCTCCATTGCTGTCTGGTGGTTTCTTGCGACGATAAGTCCGGTTATGTTAGCTATTGATCCTCCACTAACCAATATACCTGAAGCTTCAGCAGAGAATCCCATCATTTCTTTGCACCAATTGACAACCTGCTCATCTACATACATGGCACTGTGCTCTCCAATTGTGACATTAGAATTCATAGCAGATGCCAGCATATCAGCCAATACGCCCATCGGTGTACCTGTACCCTGGACCCATGCCCAAAATCTTGGATGAATGTTGCCTTTTGGGTAAGGCATAATATGGGTGAAAAAACTATGGTAAATAGATTGAATGTCTGTGCCTTCCGAGGGTAAATTTTCTTTACACAGTTCTTTGGTGCTTTGAGGTACAGATTGCCAAGATGGCATGTTTCTTATATCGCTTAAATAATCCATTACATCATCGATCATTTTATGGCCCAGTGCTCTTATGCCATCCCAATTTTCCGGATCAAGTGATTGTTCTTTCGACAGTATGGTATTGAATTCCATTTGCAATGCGTTTAAATTTAATGTATTAATTTTTATTTCAAGTCCTGCGGATTAAAAAAACAATAAAGCTTATACTATGATATTCTGCGCCAATCTTCGCTATTTGTGGCGCCAATAAATTTTAAGTAATTCAATAACCTTACATTTTCTGCAAGCTCCAAATCAGGATCATTTTCTAAAATTTTCTCAGCATATTGCCGGGCAGTATTAATTATTTTAGTGTCATTGACCAAGTTCAATAACTTGAAATTGAGTACTCCACTTTGCCTGGTGCCGTCCATATCACCCGGACCACGCAATTCCATATCAACAGCAGCTATTTCAAAACCATTGGTAGTTTTGACCATGGTGCTTAGCTTAACTCTGGCGTCTGCCGAAACCTTATTGCCACTCATCAATATACAGTAGGATTGTTCAGCGCCACGGCCTACCCTGCCTCGCAATTGATGCAATTGAGAGAGGCCAAACCTCTCCGCATTTTCTACCACCATGACACTGGCATTTGGCACATTTACACCCACTTCGATTACAGTAGTGGCAACCATGATTTGAGTTTGTTTTTGCACAAAACGCTGCATTTCAAATTCCTTAATGGCAGATTTCATTCTCCCATGCACAATGCTGATTTGATAGGCTGGCATAGGAAAATATTGCAACAACATTTCATAGCCTTCCTGTAGGTTTTTAAGGTCCAATGTTTCTGATTCTTCAATAAGCGGAAATACTACATAAATCTGGCGGCCTTTTTCGATTTCGTTTCTCATAAAAGTGATGATCTGCGGCCTGGCTGATTCAAATTTATGGATGGTCTTTATTTCTTTTCTTCCGGCCGGCAATTCATCTATTATAGAAACATCCAGGTCGCCATACATACTTAGTGCAAGCGTACGTGGAATTGGTGTGGCTGTCATAACAAGAATATGAGGAGCTATACCACCACTTTTTTTCCAAAGGCTTGCCCTTTGCGCTACACCAAATCTATGCTGCTCATCAATGATAGAGATGCCCATTTTTTTGAATACAACATTGTCTTCGATCAAAGCGTGAGTGCCTATAAGTATATTGATTTCTCCTTTTTCCAATTGATCAAGAACGGCTTTTCTTTTTTTACCCTTGACCGATCCGGAGAGATAGGCAACATGAATGTCTAACCCACTGGTCAATGCAGTAATGGACTCATAGTGTTGTGTGGCTAATATTTCAGTAGGCGCCATTATAGAAGCCTGATAACCATTGTCAATGGCGATAAGACAGGTCATAAGTGCTACCACTGTCTTTCCGCTTCCGACATCTCCTTGCAATAATCTATTCATTTGAAATCCCGCACCCAGATCTGCCCGAATTTCTCTGAGTACCCGTTTTTGTGCATTGGTCAATTCAAAAGGAAGTTTTTCTTTATAAAATCGATTGAACTTTTCACCCACAACTTCAAATTTTGCTCCCTTTAACAATTGTTTTCGACCCACATTTTTATGGATGAGTTGCAATTGTAAAAAGAAAAATTCTTCAAATTTTATCCTGTTTTGGGCCAGCATTTTTTGCCTTTCATCCTTTGGGAAATGTATCCAAAGATGGGTTTCATACCTTGAAGGGAAATGTAATTTTTCTATAATGTAATCCGGCAAATTCTCGGGTATGTCCGTAGGTGTAAGTTTTTCCAGTATAAACTTAATAAGTCGTCTTCTCATTTTACCATCAATCCCTACTCTATCCAACTTCTCCGTACTTGAATAAACAGGGTCTAATGTTTTGTGCATTTCAATGTCGGTTTGAAATTCCTCCATTTCGGGATGAGGTATGCTCTTCTTACCATTGAAATTATTGACACGACCATACACTATATACTCTACATTTTCCCGAAGTATTTCTTCAATGATTTTTAAACTCTGAAACCAGACCAATTCAATGAATCCTTCGCTATCTTTAAGCAGTGCGGTAAGTCTGGGTCTGTTATTGCGACCGCTTATTTTTTCAATTGAAACGATCTTCCCTTTCAGCAATACGACATCACCATCTGCTCTCGCATCTTTGGTAGATTGAAAATTTGTCTTATCAATATACCTAAATGGATAGATGTAAAGTAAATCTCTGGGTGTCTGGACTTTGATTTCATTGCGCAATACTTCACCTTTCTTAGGGCCAATGCCTTTGAGGAATTCGATGTCAGTATCTAGGTATGAGGAAGACATAAGCAGATTATAGCTGCAAATATAAAAATAAATAGAGGTATATTTTTTTAATTCTGGCTTTCTACTTTAAAAAATCTATTAATTTTACCGATTCAATTGTATGCTTGAAATCTTAAAAGCACATGAATTTTTAATTAAGACTTAATTTTAACCCTATGACACAAATCATAATAATTGTTAAAAAGAAAAACTGTAAAACACTGTATTCAACTTTGAAGTAAAAGTACTCAATGATAGATGTAATCACCAAAGCCAAAGCAAGCCAAATCCCGAAAGCTATTGCCATGGGTATTTTTTTTATGGCCTCAGAAAAGAAGTATATATTGCATAAACCAAACACAATGTAACATACCAAAGGCAATATTATACTAAAGCTGTTAATACCCTTATTAAAATTAAACATGCGAATTTTCATTATTTGTCCAATGTCAAGGTATTTTAATGACAGCAACCAACAAACCTCAAATAATGAAGCAAGACACAAGTACAACCACTGGATTAAATTATCTTCTTTCATCAATTATTGGGATGTTGGTACAATAATTGCAAACTTTACAAAACTTCTGTTCAAAATAATAAGTATTTAAAGCAGAGCCGCATTTGCCACATATATTTATGCGATATTTTTGGTTACTCGAATCAAATAAAAAACAAGTCAAGTATTTGTGAAAAGATTTAGGCGTAATAATTTCAAAAAGGCTTCTTCTAATTTTTTCACTAAAATTGCCTATTTTTTCCATTTTTTTTACAATGACTGGAAATCTAACCATAGAATAGCAGGTTTGTAGAAAAAAGTCATTTGGGTATATGTATGGCAATCCAAATAATAGGGGCTTAACTTTAGAATTCCTTGGCAGGTATGCTGTTTTGAATAAAAAATCAAAAAATGAAAACTTGGTGGCATAGTTGGCATAGAACACTTCTTTATGATTGGAATGGTGCCACTGATGCATCTGAGGTGAATTAATGAAATACTTCAAAACACCAATATCAACCTTTGTATTGGCATGAATCCAAAGTCCAAAGATGGCGTCCAGTAGTGCCTTAATTGGCACAATGTGCATGGCCAAATCGAAATCAAGTAATATAAAAATAGGTAAAAATTCTACCGTTTGATTGATCAATATTTCCAAAAAATGGGACCTTGAACCTGTCAACCAATCACACTCTTTGCCACTATGATGGGCCTCATGGGTTCTCCATAAAAATTTATTAGAATGTTGGAATTTATGAAAAAGATAAATATAAAAATCATGTGTAATCAAAAAAAACAGTAACAAAAATAACATTGACTGATTGTTAAACCAATCTACACCATTAGGAAGAATTTCTTTTTTAATGGGTAAAATGATATAGTCAAATATAATAATTTTTAAAAAATAACTTTGAATCAAAGTGTACCAAATAAAATCAGTCCAAAATCCTTTTCTAAAAAATTTAAGACCTTTAGTATAGGGATAGTAATGCTCAAGTAATATGATAAATAGAATCCAAAAGAGAAGAATCAAAGTACCATAATATTCAATGGTTGCAGCAGGAATGATTTTTAATTGCTCAATCATATTACATAACTCTTCGTAGTTTTTTCATTGGCCCAACTTCACTATCATAGACTTTCTTGATTCCATCACCGATCGCCTGATCTATATCTCTAATATCCTGAACCAATTTTCTCATTCCACCAACTTCGACTGAAGCTGCATGATCTGACCCCCACATTGCCCTATCTAGCGTGAAGTGTCTTTCTACAAAACTAGCACCTATTGCTCTTGCTGCATAAGTAGTAGCTAAGCCAGTCTCATGGCCGGAATAGCCAATAGGACAATGAGGAAATTTTATAGCTAGGGTTTGAATCATAGATAAATTAAGCTCAAATGGTGAGCATGGGTATGATGATGTAGAATGTGCTATCATAAGATTATCGATTCCAATGGCATCCACTGCTGAATCAATTTGGTGTTGGTTTGACATACCTGTAGATATGATCAATGGTTTGCCGGTGGATTTTTTCTTAATGAGTAATGGCAAATCAGTCAAAGATGCTGATGCTGCTTTATACAATAAAGGATCAAACTGTTCAATGAAGTCAACCGCTTCTTCATCCCAGCAACTAGCAAACCATATGATTCCTTTCTCATTGCAATATCTGTTAATCTCGCCATATTCATCACGCTCAAATTCAATTCTATACCTATAATCAATATACTTCATTCTACCCCATGGGGTATCTCTCATAATATCCCATTGGTCTTTTGGTGTGCAAATTTCCGGTGTGCGCTTTTGAAATTTCACGGCATCACATCCGACTTCGACAGCTTTATCAATGAGTAGTTTAGCAATGTCAAGAGAGCCATTGTGATTTATACCAATCTCAGCGATTATGAAACAAGGATGATTGTTTCCAATTTGTCTTCCATTTAATAATGTTACTACTGACATATTATTTATTTTTGTTATTAATTAAATTGCGGTCCAACCGCCGTCTACTATTAGGTTGCTCCCAGTCATATAGGATGAAGCATCAGAGGATAAGAAAATAATAGGTCCTATATAATCATGAGGTGTAGCCATTCTCCCAAGGCATGTTTTTTTTGAATAGTTGTCTACAAACCATTGTTCTTGATTTGCAAGAACGCCTCCAGGGCATAAGGTGTTGACCCTAATATTATTTTTGCCCCAATACGATGCTAGGTATCTGGTAAAATTAATTACAGCGCCTTTTGTGGCTGGATAAGAAGGTGATTTATAAAAAACTTGCTGCCCGTTATCATCAATATACAAATCTTGATCTGGGCCTACCAGGCCATAAGTTGATGCTACATTAATAATACTTCCATTATTATTGTTTAACATAGCCTTACCAAAGATTTGGCAGCACAGATAAAGCCCTGTAAGATTAATATTTAGGGAAGCATTCCATCTTTCCAAAGGATAGTTTTCAAACTTTGTCATTTCAATAATATCTTCGTCTGGATAAAATTTGTCATCAATGGCTGCAAGATTTACAAGCACATCTATCCTTCCAAATTTTTGCAAGATGGCATCCCTTGTTATTTGAATATCAGCCATGTTTGATATATCACATTTCAAAAACAATAAATTTGGATTGCTTTTATCAAAACAATTAACCTCATTTAAGTCAATTGCCGCAAGTTTACATTCATATTCCAGCAATGCCTCACCGATGACTTTTCCTATCAATCCGCTGGCACCTGTAAGGACGATGACTTTGTCCTTTATGTCAAAATAATTTTTATACATATTAAAATTTTGTTTTTCTAAAGACTGCATCCAATGGCTTACCCACCAATAAATTTTCATATTGATTGTTAATGATAATTTCTTTTAGGTTGCAAAAGATGGAATCATATGCTTCAAGTGTTAAGTAAATATCAGCTTCGGTAAATGCATATGTCATATTGTGAAATTTACTCCAAAGAATTCCATATCGCAATAATTCTTGTTGAATGTAAGCATAAAGATGCAATGGCTGCTCTACATGAGGTGTAAGATTTAAAATGGTTCTTATAGGGTAGCCATGACATACCATAAATTTTTCTAGGTCATATTTTTCAATAAGATCATTAACACCTTCTTTAAGTATTGTGCCCATTGTATTAAGGTGTGTGAAATAATCAGATTTTTCCATCAGATCAATCGTAGCCAAAGCTGCAGCTATCGACAATGCCTCACCACCAAAAGTTGTAAAAAAGAAAACATCCTGATCAAAATTTTGCATGACATCTTTTCTGCCAGTGAGGATGGCAAGAGGCATGCCATTTGAAATGGCTTTGGAATAAACAGCCAAGTCTGGTTTGACCCCAAAATATTCCTGTGCTCCCCCTAAAGCTATTCTAAAACCAGTCCACATTTCATCAAAGATGAGTAAGGTTCCATTTTCACAGCAAATTTCTTTTAAAGCTTGAAGATAGCCCGCTTGTGGAGCATCAAACACAAAAGGCTCAAGTATGACAGCAGCGACGTCATGGTCAAGTTTTGATTTTAAATCCTCTATATCATTGTATTTAAAAGTCTCCGTCAATGATGCCGCTTGATTTGGAATTCCAGCATTTCTGGTAGTAGTGGCAATATACCAATCATGCCAGCCATGGTAACCACAACACAAAATTTTATTTCGTTTGGTGTAGGCTCTTGCAATCCTTATGGCAGCAGAGCATACATCAGCGCCTGTCTTACTTATTCTTATGCTTTCAGCATTTGGAATTATGGTTGAAATTTTAGCGCAAAACTCATATTCTAGTCTGTGCATTAATGAAAAAGTGATGCCTTTTTGAAGTTGTGCTATTATTGCTGCATCTACTTCTTTATGTGCATAGCCTAAAGAGATAGGCCCAATGGCAGAATAATAATCTAAGTAGCAATTTCCATCTATGTCCACTATTTTATTGCCAAAAGCCGACTCAACATACACAGGACATACACCCTCACTAAACTGACCTGGGGCTTTGGCCAGGGTTTGTGATACTGGATGCATAATCTTCCTTGCTTTTGCCAACATATCTAATGATTTTGCAATGCATGGCAATGGTCTTCCTTTTATTTTAGACTCAGTGGCTGTAACTGTTCTATTGTTTAACATGTGCTGATGAGTTTAATAATGAGTGAATAATTGTTTTTTTAATGTGATGGGAATTCATTTTTTCATGCTCCAAAACGGCAGTAAGAAGTGCAGGCTTAAACCATCTTTCTTTAAAAGAAATAGATAATACTTTGGCTCTTTTATTGTGTTTCAAAAGTAGTTCTGCTATTAAAGAATAAAGGCCTCCTGTATGAAAATGGTCCTCCACGATTATTAGGGGTTTGTCTTTATCAACTAATTCAATGACAAGCGATTCGTCTAGTGGCTTCAGACATCTCATATTTACTAGTCCTACAGAAAAACCTTCTTCATTTAAAGATTGCCATGCCTTGTAAGATTCATTGAATAAATAGCCATAAACCAAAATGGTGGCCTCACTGCCTTGACCAATAATTTCTGCTTTACCATATTGAAAATTACTATGTTTATAAGTAGAATGCTGGTTTAAAACCCTTACATAGGAAGGATGTGGAGATGACCAAATACTTGGCAACATCTGAAGCATATCATCCGCATCTGCAGGTGCAAATACATGCATATTTGGGATGCCTCTCATAATGCTTATGTCTTCTATCGCTTGATGTGTGGGTCCATTAGCGTCAGATAAAACTCCTGGTATAAATCCGCAAAGCTTTACATTTAAATTGGCAATACCAACATCTGTCCTTATAAATTCAAAAGCCCTCATTGTAAGAAAAGCTGCCAATGCATGGCATATCGGTATCCTTCCTCTCAAAGCCAGACCTGCAGCCATACCAATCATCGTCTGCTCAGTAATACCTGTATCAATAAATTTGTCTCCAATAACATTAGGCAAGTTTCTAATCAAAGCCCTGTTCTCAGCTGTCATAACCAGGTATTGGTCATCATTTTCAATGAGTTTTGTCAATAAATCTTCGTATTCCTTCATATTTTTATCTTATATGCATTTATTTCAAATTCAAATCAATGCATTTTTTTGTTTATGTCAATCTCATAAAAAAAATCAAGGTTTAAGGGCCATATCAAGTATAAGTATACTCTTTTTATCATCTTACTGTCAATGTCTCAGAGACTAATTG
>JAYUTD010000245.1:0-12320 GCA_043755305.1 Saprospiraceae bacterium | reverse complement strand
CAACGTAAATAAAAACATTTCTATTGATGTTAGATATGGACTGGGTTTGTCAAATACAAGCAATGGCGATTCAGCCGATGGCACTACGAAAAATACAGCTATCAATGTTGGAGTAGGATATAGATTCTAATTTAGCAGAATAAATAATTATATTGAATGGCGGTAAGTTAAAAGACTTATCGCCATTTAATTTTTATTTCTTGCCTCTAAACTGTTGTGTAAAATATGCTTAATCCCTTAGTCCGATTTTATTTGGGAAAGACTTCATTTGCTATAGACATCGCCTTGATAAAAGCCAACTCGTCAAGTTCAAGTGTTTCGCCACTTTCATCAAAATAATAAAGGAGATTTTCAGTAGGCATATTACCGGTAAGGTCGTCTTTGGCCATAGGACAGCCTCCGTAGCCCTTGATCGCAGCATCAAATCTAGTACAGCCGGATGTAAAAGCAGCATGGACTTTTTCTTTCCATTCCTGGGGTTTTGTATGAAAGTGTGCGCCAATCTCTACATCAGGGTAAGCCGGTATAAGTTTTGAAAACAAATAAGCAATACTTTCTGGATTTGCAATACCAATAGTATCTGACAATGCTACGATGCGTACGTCCATTTTATGCATAGCTTCTACCCACTTAGCACAGATTTCCACATTCCATACATCTCCATAAGGATTGCCAAAACCCATTGACAAATAAACGACAATATCTTTTCCATGCTTTATTGCCAAATCCTGAATAGACTTCAATGTATCTACAGATTCGTCTATAGTAGTATTGGTATTGCGGATCTGAAAGGTCTCAGATATACTGAATGGAAATCCTAAGTAATCGATCTCCTCAAATTGTATGGCCTGCTCGGCGCCTCTTACATTGGCAACTATAGACAATAGCTTGCTTTTGGTTTTACTCAAATCAAGTTTTGCTAAGACTTCTGCTGTATCCCGCATTTGCGGTATGGCCTTGGGAGATACAAAACTGCCAAAATCAATCGTGTCAAACCCTACTTTAAGCAACTGGTTGATGTACCTCGCTTTATCATCAGCTGGTATGTACGCCTCCATTCCCTGCATTGCATCCCGAGGACACTCTATGATTTTTATTGACTGCATTGGTTACAAATTAAAGCTATTTTCATGAACCATTCAATAGATAATCAATTATATTTTTATTAATTCGCTAATTTATCCGGATTGCCGGAAAGTAGGCACTTAATTTATTAGGCAATTGTTATTTAAAATTGACTTTTGACCAGTTCAATTTCGCTATTTAAATACCTCTTTTGATAAAAATATTTACATTTGTACCATGAGTAAAAACAAGATGTTAATTATAGGCTTTGTCTTATTTGTATTGGGATTTTTATCCATCATACTTTCATTGGTTGGACTAAAATTAGATGTTATTGGCTTTTTATTTAAAATCAGTAGCGGCTTCGCATTTTTAATTCATATTTTATTGGTATGCGGTGGCTTATCCATGATGTACGTAGGGAAAAACCTGGAAAAGCGCAAATTGGAGATGCTGGAAGAAGAAAAAAAAGAAACACAGGAAATATAGTCCCTCTAATGTTGTACTATCTGATTAGCGTTACATTGCCATATTCCACCTTACTATTTCCACTCAGGTCAATATAGCTGATCTTATAAGTATATACTCCAGGCAATTGCAATTGACCATTGTATCTTCCATCCCAGGTATCTTCTGCACGCTTACTATGGTACACTTTGTTGCCCCACCGATCATAAATTTCAACACTAAAACTGCTTAAAGGACAAGGCGAACTAAAGCTTACTTCATCATTGCCAGACACGGAATTTGGCGCAAATGCATTTGCAATTGTTGGGCTACACTTATAAAGTGCATTTATTTTCACATCATAGGCACATGCATTAATATCCTTTAAATGCACAGTAAATGTTGCCGGAAAAGAGCTTGCGTTAAAAGTAGGATTGAGACAATCTAAACACGATAATCCATCCGCATCTTCCCATTCAATGTCGGATACAGCATCGCTGACGGTGTTTTTAAAAATGAATGGTGTAGACTGCTCTATGAGTACTGATTTCGGAAAATTGTATGAAGCAGATGAAAATGTATCTATTGTCAATAGTACAATGGAATCGCAGGGATTGACCGCTTTATAGGTCAGACTATATATAGCACCTGCTTTATAATCTTTGTTGTCAAACCTTATTGTATCTCCTTTGCATTTTATAAAATATACCTGTGAAGTATCCGGGTGTAAGAAATTGAGTTTTACTGTCACCGTAGAATCACATCCTTTGAGGTTTTTTAATTTTGCAATGCCAAATGGTCTGGCTTCGTCGAAAGTTTTATTGCCTATACTTGTCTTATACCCGCTATTATGGCAAGGATACTCTATAATATCCTTTAATGTATTCTTGTTGTAAATTAGATTGACAGTTACCATAGAGTCACAGCCCAGCCTATTTTTCAGCATACCAATACCCGCTGGGTTGGCTTCATTGAAGACAGCATTATCAAAAACATACTTCACGGAGTCGCCTTCGCATAAATTTTCATATAATACACTAGACTCCTGATCGTAAAAAAATACTTTATAAAAATGTACTGAGTCGCAGCCGTTTGCCAGTTTAAATGAATCGGCTACTACTTGTTCTTTATTGACTATGTCGCCATTGGGTAAGCTATAATCATCCCCTTGACATATAAATACTTCTTCATCGGTAAATTTATTGCCGGTAGTGATGCTGCATCCAAGTGCGAACATATTGGCTGCTAGCACATCATTGCTATTGTTTTGGTTAATGAGGCTACCTAACGATAGATTGCCGGCATTTCCGCAAAGTATGCCTATATCTCCAAGAATGAAGTCATTGGTAAGTACATCAAAGGCTACTGTCGGTCTATTATTGGCGTCTTTTGCCAATATCAAACTTCCGCTTGCCGGTGTTTTTGTGATCACCCCTTGGTATGATCCACCTTGCAAAAACTGGGTAAGATCACCAAATGGTCCGGAGAATATATTGAATTTTGCAGGATCAGCAAGAGCAGTATTCGGATTAACGTTGGCATCATTGACAACATAGCCCCACGGTGCCGCTTCTGCTTGTGCAACTATGGCAAGATTGCTCTCACATTGCAGGGACCAGGTGCGTATATAATTCAATACTCTTGCCGGAACAGATGTTTTATCAGAATTGAGTTTATTGAAATTTTTTAATGTGTCAATTCCAAAACTGCCTACAAAAAAAATATCGCATTTTTCATCATTGATTTGTTGTACAGAGCTTAGTTTAGTCATTTTTTTCAAATTCATCTTGCATTTGGAAATGCCGGCGCCACTAAAATTTGAAGCATTCTGTAATTTTGCAGCTAAATAGTTTTTCATAAAACTCCCATCCAATGAGTGATTGCATCCCGGGTCATTATAACAATACTCATCCCTGGAAAGATAACAGACTGTAACTTGCTGTGAAGTGTTGCACCTGCATATATTTACCTGAGCCATCACCCTTCCTGAAAGGACAATCAAAAAAACAAAAAAAAATGAATTTCTTAACAGGGCCATTTTTGGTGCTAGCTTATTTTCAATAATCTACAAACTCAAATTTAACCCTATTGTTCATTCCATTTCATTTTTAGAGACAATTATTATAACAATATTGCCTTTTTGTCAGTATTGATATACAATAGTACTTTTTTACCTACTGTTTTTGTCTTTTAAATCGATAAATATAAGATATTTGCCTTATGCAAGTAGTGGTGGACAATAGGCTTTATAGTGCGACGTGTGATGAATTCATCCGATCGATTCCACTATTTTATACGCCTATTTGGCTCGATTCGGTATATGGTCATGGCTTATGGAAGGGGTACGTGCTTATAAAAGAAAATTCAGTAAAAGCGATATTTCCCGTTTGCATTAAAAAGAGATTTGGTTTTACTGCCTTTGTCATGCCGCCTCTCACTCCATACTTGTCTATGTGGATAATAAATCAGGCGGATTACAATCATTACAATGAATACCTTTTATCCTTTTTAACTATTTTTCCAAAAACAATTATGAATGGTCTGTCTGCCTATGTGACGTATGACAGAAAAGAGATATGGCTAGAATTATCTTATGAATTGAACGCTAAAAATACTTATATTTTCCCCTGGCAATCCTATGATACTATTTACAGAAACTATAGCCCTCAGATGAAAAGAGATTTAAATCGAATGGCTGAAAAAATAGAAGTCCTGGAGCAAGATCATGTCGATGATTTGTATGCTATGATTGAATATACTTTTGCTGCCCAAGGGCTTAAAGTACCAGTTTCTAAAAGCCTTCTGGCCAGGATAAAAGGAAATCTTCCGCAGCGCTCGACCATAATATCCGCCAGATACCAGGGAAGCATAGTGGCTTGTATCCTGGTGGTCAATGATGATTTGACAAGCTACTATTTATTATCAGGAAGAAACAACGATGCACCAAATGGCACCGTTACTTTTCTTATAGATTATGCTATAAAAAAAGCAATGGACCAAAGGCGCAATTTTGATTTTGAAGGAAGTTCGATAGAAAGCATTGCCAGATTTTTCAGGTCATTTGGTGCTCAGCACCATACGTATATTCATGCGGTGAAATATGCCAACAAATTGGTCAAATGGATAGCACAAAAAAAATGGCACTCAACAATAAAAGTTAAGCACCATTTTTCTTAGTTTAAAAAATATTATTATTTTTTGAAAAACCCTCCTAAAAGAGACTTTGCGCCCATGCTCAACAAATCATCCATTACACTGCCATCGCCATTTTTATCAAGCAATCTTTCAAATATTCCGGCATTCGGATTTTGCTGATTGTTGGTTTGAGTTGTCTTTGTAATCAGATCCAGCAAACCTCCGCCACCTACATTTGGCTCCGATTTTATTTTGCCAAGCATACCCATTACCATTGGAGCCAGAGTAATCAAAAGTTGCATGGTCTTTCCAGAGTCCATACCTGTCATTTTAGAAATAGTATCTGCTACATTGGATTGATTTCCACCTAATACATGTTGTAGAATACCACCTGCATTGAGGGTAGCTGGATTGGCCGTTTGAACCGTGCCACTAAATAAGTCGCCAATATTGTTTAGTATACTGCCATCATGGTCTCTGTCCAATGCATTTAACAAAGCATTGCCGCCACCTTCCTGAGCAATATTGTTGTTAATCCCGTTAAGCAATGCTGAAAAGATTCCATTGGCCGCAGCTTGTGTTGTTTCCTGAGATTCGCCCACTTGACCTGCCAATTGGTTTATAACTCCTTCACCTAACTGTCCTTGTAATAATTGAATAATGTCCATGAATTTTGTATTTGTTTGATTTAATTAACCGTTAAAGATAATAAATATTTGTTTTATCAAGGGTTGGGACGAAAAATTTAATACAAGTCACATGTACAGGAGGTTTAATTTATTCTGTGTCAGATTGGGCAATGATATTGCAAGAAACCATGGCCATTTAAAAATTGGCACACTGTTTGAACATATTATTTTATTTTCTAATATGAAAAGATGATATTGCGAACTATTATTATATGCTTTTCCATTCTGACAGCCACAGTTTTTTATGCGGCCAAAGATCCGGCTTTGAATTATATAAGCGAATTTGCTGGTCTTGCCAAAAAAGAAATGCAGAGAAGTGGTATACCCGCCAGCATTAAATTGGCGCAGGCCTTACTCGAAAGTGAATCCGGCAATAGCCCACTGGCCATCGAGGGCAATAATCACTTTGGGATCAAATGCGGCCGTGATTGGCAAGGCAAGACCTATTATAAATTGGACGACGATGCAGACCAGGACGGCAATACAATAGAGAGTTGCTTTAGGGCGTTTGACCGTGCCGAAGATTCTTATATAGCCCATACCAATTTTCTCAAAGACCCTAAAAAAACGGAAAGGTATGGATTTCTTTTTGACCTAGACCAAACGGATTACAGATCATGGGCACAGGGTTTGCGCAATGCCGGATATGCTTCAGATCCAAACTATCCCGATAAAATCATCAAAATTATTGAAAAATATGAACTGTATAAGTTTGATGATGGCCAGCACACCTATAGTTCAGCAAATGCTAAACCGGAAAAAATGCTCCCCCAGGCAAATTCGTATAATGAATCAAAAGAGAAAAGCAAGCCAACAGAAAAAGACAAACCTTCAAGGTTGAAACCAATAAATGAGCCCACGAATATTGCCTTTATAGCATTGAAAAACATAGAAGTTAACAACACAAAAGCCGTCGTTATTACACAAGAAATGACTGTGGAGCAAATTGCTAAAATCCTCAACAAAAAAGCCATCGAACTTATCGCTTATAATGAAATGTTATATTCACCTGTCCAAGTTGTATCTGAAAATGACTATATCTATACTTCATTAAAAAACAAAGATTTTGCCGGCCAGGAAAAACAATATAAAGTCAGAAAGGGCGATAGTATTGAATCCATATCCAATTTGTTTGGAATAAGGGCCAATACTCTCTATTCTCTCAATCGAATACCAAAAAGGAACCAACCTTTAGAAGGGGAGATCATCCAGCTTAAAGAAAAGGTGGATAAGAAAAAAGCGCCTAAATTCAGAAAAGAATCAGGGAGTGCAAAAGTATTGTTTAGTATGACCTAGGGTTATGCTGAAAAACTTGTACCGCAACCGCAAGTACTTGTTGCATTTGGATTGTTAAACATAAATCCTCTGTTGTTTAATCCTTCTACCCAATCAATCTCCATACCCAATAGATATATGGCATGGGATTTTTCCATCAACACCCTGAAATTATTGATTTCATATACAGTATCTTTTTCGTGCTGCTCATCAAAGCCCAGTACATAGCTAAATCCTGAGCAACCTCCGCCTTTTACACCAATTCTCAGACCGTAATCTGAAGGTACATTCTGTTCTTCCATTATACGCTTCAATTGCGTAATTGCTCCTTCAGTAAGCTGTATTGGTTGTTTAGTGATAACTTCGCTCATACCTTTATTCTTTTGCGCAAAAATACTTATTTATATTAATTTAATTTTGAAATTGACAATTTTCGCATAAATCAATCAATTCCAGACACGATTACAACACTTTTATGGGTACGAAAGTTCTATAATGCCCTCATTTAAAAACATAAATCTAATAATCGCATTGTCAATCAATTATGTAAATAAAAATAAAAAACAAATGCCTTCAGGCTTATTTTATAAGAATAATAAGTTATTTTTATAAAAATAATAAAGATAAATGGATTCTATAATATTAGAAATTGTGAGGTATACCATACCATCTTTGACCGTATTTGGTACTATCTACTATTTGCTCAATAAAATGAATGGAGATAACCTTCAAAGTGAAGCTATGAAGAATAGAGCCTTATTAAAGGAAAGGAACGATGCGCTAAAAATTCAGGCCTATGAGCGGCTAATTTTGCTTTGTGAAAGAATTGACCCCATGAATTTGTTTTTAAGATTGAATTCAGGTGAAATCACAGCCAAACAAATGCAGGAGGCCATGCTTGTGGCTATTCATCAAGAATATGACCATAATCTTACGCAGCAACTGTATGTATCCACGCAATTGTGGAATATTCTGACACTGGCCAAAGACCAGATGTCAAACATTGTTTCCCAATGCGGTGACCAATTGCACCCTACAGATCCTTCAGGTAAATTTTTAGCCATGCTGGATAAAGTTAAACAGGAACTAAAATTAGATCCTTTAGGCCATGCCAGACTTGCTATAAAAAATGAAATAGATTTGTTGATTCAATAAGTTGCATTAATTAAGTAGAGAGATTAGAAAAAATCATGAAGTTAAGTTATTTGTTTTTCTGTCTGTGCCTTGTAAACACTTCTTGCCAAAAGCAAATACAGCAATTTGCCTATGAAAGGAATTACTACAATAGGCTGGAAAACAAGCAAAAAGATATAGACTCATCTGTATATAAAATTATACTTCCGTATAAAGTTAAATTAGATGTAAAAATGAATGAAGTAATCGGCTTCAACAAATATGAAATGGTCAAATCAAAGCCCGCCTCGTCTTTGACAAATTTTATCACGGATGCGACAAAAGAAGAATACGAAAGAGCTACGGGCAAACACCTGGATGTTTTCATTATGAACTATGGGGGAATTCGATTGAATTCATTTGGGCCAGGCGATGTGCTTATTGGCGAAGTGTTCGAGATTGTGCCTTTTGAGAATTTGCTTGTTGTTGTCCAAATGAAAGCACAGGAAGTAAAGTTGTTGTTCAATAAAATGGCCAAATCCCAAGGCTGGCCAATAAGCAAGGGCTCTGGATTTGCGATTAGGGATAGCATGGCGGATGATATTATAATCAACTATGCAGCTTTGGATACTACAAAAATATATAGCATTGGATTGCCTGATTATGTAGCAAATGGCGGAGACGACACATACTTTTTGAAATCTTTACCAAGAGAAGAAACCGGATTATTGATAAGAAACTTGATTATACAATACATAAAAGAGAAAAAGATTTTAGAAGGAGATGAATCAAAAAGAATTAAAATAATACAACCATAGCTGGCTTTGTTTCGACCACATTTCAATTGATAAACTAGGCATTAACTAATATTTAAAATTAAAACACAGGAGATGGGTACAAGAAGACAATTTATTCATCAATTAGGTTTGGGAGGATTTATGATGCATTTTGGAAAATTTCCATTGCATGCATATATAGAGGACGCCTATATTACAAAAAT
Source organism: Saprospiraceae bacterium (assembly GCA_043755305.1). Taxonomy (GTDB): domain Bacteria; phylum Bacteroidota; class Bacteroidia; order Chitinophagales; family Saprospiraceae; genus JADKBO01. Next base: position 3,596 of record JAYUTD010000245.1, on the reverse strand, counting down.
TACCATTCTTCATACCAATGATGTGCATAGTAGAATTGATCCATTTCCTGAAGACGGGTCAAAAAATGCCGGGCTGGGCGGCGCGGCTAAAAGAGCTGCGCTCATTAACAAAATCAGAAGCCAGGAACGCAATGTATTGCTTTTTGATTCTGGGGATATCTTTCAAGGTACACCTTATTTCAACTTTTATGGCGGCGAATTGGAAATGAAATTGATGAGTGAGATGAAATATGATGCGGCTACTATGGGCAACCACGACTTTGACAATGGCATAGAAGGTTTTGAAAAGCAATTAAAACATGCCGATTTTCCCATCTTAATCTCCAATTATAATTTTGAAAATACTGTGATGGCAGATAAGTATCAAGACTATAAAATATTTAAAAGAGATGGCGTTAAGATCGGGGTATTTGGTTTGGGTATTGAACTGGATGGCTTGGTGCCTAAAACATTGTACAAAGACACCGCTTACCTTAATCCATTGAACATTGCAGATAAAATAGCGTCAAAACTCAAAATGGACGAAAAATGCGATTATATAATATGTCTTTCGCACCTTGGATACAAATATGACAATACAAAAATTTCTGATTTATTATTGGCAAAGAATTCAAATTACATCAATTTAATTTTGGGAGGACATACGCATACATTTATGAAAGAACCGGATGTGGTTACAAATAAATTAGGTAAAGAAGTCATTATCAATCAATGTGGCTGGGCTGGAATGGTTTTGGGACAGATAGATCTTTATTTTGAAAAAAACAAACCGGGAAAATGTGTGACATGTAAAAATTTATCTGTAAAGTAGGCAGGCTATTTTTCTTGTTGCAAAAGAATGATAATACGTAATAGTATAATTAAACAGCAACTTAAACTTGTAAAAAATTTAAATATATCTTTTCAATAATTTGAGTGGCTTTAAAATTATTTTTCTATTAATTATTAATAAATTTAGGTTGGATTTGTTGAAAAAAAAGTACAATTTTGTGGTCCCAAAAAAAGAGTAAGGCTGTAGAAAAATTTAGATTTAAAAAATTTCGATCACTCAACTGAATCGAATCAATATAAAAAGCATTTATGGTAAACGATCATACTATAGTTTGGAACAATTGTTTAGATATAATAAGGAGGAATATAAATCCGCAGAGCTATAGAACTTGGTTTGAACCAATAAAACCTGTAAAACTTAGTGAATCTGTTCTTACATTACAAGTGCCGAATAAATTTTTTTACGAATGGCTTGAGGAAAATTTCATTGAAGTACTCAAATTGGCATTGAAAAAAGAGATTGGTAACGAAGCAAGGCTTGAATACCAAATCTTAATGAGTAATACCAACCAAGTCGGTAAACTATCTGAGATGCCTTCTTCGACAAGCTCAGCAGATGGCGGAAAAGAGAATGAAGAAATAACCAACCCATTTGTCATTCCAGGGATTAAAAAATCAAAAGTAGAGTCCAACTTATCTGCCAAATATACTTTCGATAATTTTATTGAGGGGGAATGCAACAAACTGGCAAGATCTGCCGGCATTGAAATTTCCAACAGGCCCGGCATTACTTCATTTAACCCATTGGTGTTATATGGAGATACCAGTTTAGGCAAGACGCACTTATGTTTTGCCATAGGCAATGCTGTAGTGCAAAAATATCCCAAAAAACAGGTAATGTATGTAAATACAGACGAATTTACCAACCAGGTTATTTATGCTATAAAGAATCAAACCATCAATGACCTGCTCAATATGTATCAGCAACTTGATGTTTTAATTGTAGATGACATACAATTTCTTTCTACCAGACCAAAAACACAGGAGATATTTTTCAATATATTCAATCAATTGCATCAAGCCGGCAAGCAGGTGATCCTTACTTCCGATAGAGCACCAAAAGATATTCAGGATGTAGACCGGAGATTGATATCAAGATTTAAATGGGGGCTTACTGCTGATTTAGGTTCGCCGGATTATGCAACCAGAGTAAATATACTCAAAGACAAGATGAAAGGAGATGGCGTTCCTTTAACCAATGATATCATTGAATATATATGTCACCATATTAAAGACAATATTAGAGACTTGGAAGGCGTGCTTATTTCGTTAATAGCAAGATCATCTATTAATAAGAAAAAAATAGATATTGAACTTGCCAGGGAAGTAGTAGCCCAATTCGTAAGTCATGAGAATAGAGAAATATCCATAGATAATATTAAAAAACTGGTGGCCGATCACTTCAAAGTTCCTGTAGAAAAATTGCAAGGTATCACAAGGAAGAGATCTATAGTCTTGGCCAGACAGCTTTCTATGTACTTAGCAAAAAATTATACTACCGTGTCACTCAAAGGAATCGGAAGCAATTTTGGTGGTAAGGACCATAGCACCGTAATTTATTCTATCAAAGCAGTTCAAGATTTAATGGATACCGATAGTTTGTTTAAGGATACTGTAAATCAACTTGAAAAGCAAGTACAACATAATTTTCATTAAAGAATTTAGCGGCTTACTTATTAATAACCAAAAAGTCTAAAAACTCCAATTGGTTTTTTAAATAAAATTATTTTATATATTTGCAGAAAATAAGATTGATGGGTTTTTTAAAATACATAATTGTCTTTTTATTTTTCTTTTCGTGTAAGCAATCAGGAGTAAAGGATGATGCGCAAAAACCTGTCGATTCTTCTGAAGTGCTGCCTCAAGGAGTCAATTCTGAAAGTGGGCAAGGTCTAAAATGGATGGCAATACAAGAAGCAGCTGATGACAAGAATTCAAGTAGCAAAATGTATTTTGTAGATGTTTACACGGATTGGTGCGGCTGGTGCAAGGTTATGGACAAGAAAACTTTTTCTGACCCAACGGTGCAAAAAGCACTCAATGAAAGATTTCATGTAGTAAAATTTGACGCAGAACAAAAAGAGTCCGTAGTTTTTAATGATATGAAATATGATTGGCAAAATGTTGGTCGAAATGGAATCAATGGACTTGCAATTGAATTTTTAGGTGGAGAAATGAGTTTTCCATCTTATGTGTATTTGGACAAAAATAAAAAAGCTTTTAAGGTATCCAAGGGCTTTATGCCGGTAGATCAATTTTTAGCCGAATTAAATACTATAAAATAAATATAGGGGCATTAACTCAGTTGGTTTAGAGTGTCACGTCGACAACGTGGAAGTCACTGGTTCGAGTCCAGTATGCCCCACAAAGTATAAAAAAAGTATGGATTTTGACCGTAGCCGGTCACCTATATTTCAGTAATGCACGCCTCGCAACTTTTCTTCTCTATCATTAATAAGTTTCATTGGTTTTTTTAATTTTCCAGAAGTGCTTTGGCATTCAGTCTGCCCAATTTACTATTGATTTTAACCGTTTATTTAATACATTCTCAAGCATTGATTTGTTGGGCGTATGTTTTATTTGCCTTTTATCCTCTCTTATTTACAATTCATATTTGTAAAATTCAATATATAATTTATTAGAGATTAATGATAAATGAATTTATTTATAACTTTATATATTATTTCTATTAATAATGTATAAAATATTGATAATATTGCATTTAAGTTTCTAAAATAAAACAAGATGAAATATACTTACATTTC
>JAYUTD010000244.1:0-4855 GCA_043755305.1 Saprospiraceae bacterium | reverse complement strand
TGGTTTTAAGGCATATCTCATTCATAGGTATATTAATTATTTATAGCAAAGAATTAATATACCTATAAAATAACTACAAAAACGACCGTTATTTGATATTAAAATGACAGAAATGAGTATTTAATCATAATTTATCAATTTTTATTAAACTTATATTATACTAATCATTAATATGTTAATTTTGTGGTTTACCGTTAAATAACTATAATTACATTAATAAATACATAGATTATTTAACAAACATCTGGCATACAATGCGTCGATTTTCTATTCTTTTTATTGCCCTATTCGTGCTTCAAATCATTTCCGCACAAGAAATATCCAACATTAATCTTGGGTCATTTGCAAAAGGGGAAAAAATGTATCCATATACTTTAGATGTACCATTGATTAAATCTGGCCTCTCCAATGCTTCAAATGAAAAGTCTACTGTTGTCTTAAAAGATGAAAATGGAAAAGACCTGGTCTTTGAAGCAACCTATGTGCAACTTTTGGATAAGTCCTACGAGGATTTGTACAGCATTCGCTCTTACAGATTAAAATCTAAAGATAAAAATGAAATGGCTTCGGGCCGACTATGCATTACCCCAAAAGGATTGAGTGCCGTGGTAGTGAAGGATGGTAAATCGCTACTTATTGAATGCAGTCCGTCGGGAGAAGCCATTGCTTATATTTATGAAAAAGACGCAAACAATGCATTTAAACATTGTGGTACGGAAGATACAACAGACGAAAGAATGCAGCCCCATCAAACCGGGAGCAGAGTTGGAGAGAGTTTAAAAATTTTCAAGATTGCCGTCGCATGCACAGGCGAATTTTCAAATAAAAGAAACAACAATCTTGCGACAATAAATGCAGACATAGCCACCTACCTTTCGGCAATGAATGCTATTTATGAAGTGGAAGTGTCAGTCAATTTTATCCTTGCTGTCAATAACAATAACATTATATTTTTCGATCCTGCCACTGACGGACTTGACCCCAACAATCAAATCAGCAGTGCTCAGACAGTGATAGGCAATGCAATGCCGACGGCCACTTATAATTTGGGTCATGTCCTCCATGAAATTGCGGTTTCAGGTGGAGGTTATACTTATAGCGGTATAGCAGGTGTAGGAGTAATATGCAGTACTAATGGAAATTCCAAAGCCAGCGGCTGGACCGGCATAGGCGGAGCATACAATCTTTCTATCGTAATGGAAGTTTTACTGCATGAGGTAGGCCATCAGTTTGGTGCCAATCATACCTTTTATGGCACTGCAGGAAATTGTGCAGGGTCTCAAAGATCAGCTAATCACGGCTATGAACCGGGCTCAGGTAATACGCTCATGAGTTATGAAGGCAATTGTAGCAGTGCAGCACCCTGCTCCAATCAAAATATCACCCCTTATGTAAATTCTTTTTACTTCAATGCACATAGTACCGCACAAATTTTAACTCGACTTTCAACCGTAAGCTGCAATACTACACAAGCGACTGGAAATAATGATCCAGTGGCATCCGTCGGCGCTGCTGTTTCTATTCCCAAAAGTACACCATTTAATTTAAGCGGAACAGCCACAGATGTCAATGGAGATATCCTTACATACAATTGGGAAGAGTATGATACGGACAATCTTACCTTGTCATGCCCTGCCGGCGCTCCAAATGATGCAGCCAATAGCACGACAGCGCCTTGTTTTCGTTCATTTGACCCGGGGACATCAAAAAATAACCGTAGTTTTCCTAAATTAAGCGATGTCCTGGCCAATACCCAGACTATGGGAGAAATTTTGCCGGCTGTAGCACGCACTATGAAATTCAGAATGAGTGTACGCGATGGAAATGGCGGCATTACTTATGGCGAAAAAACTGTCGATGTAATCAATACTTCAGGTGGATTTGCCATCACTAACTTAAACTCAGCTACAACATTAGCAGGCGGCACAACCACTTCACTTACATGGAGTGTCAGCGGTACTACCGCTTCACCTATCAGTTGTGCCAATGTAAAAATTACGTTCTCTCTTGATGGTGGCAATACATTTCCGATAACAATTGTTGCCAGTACTGCCAATGATGGTGCAGAAAACATCACCTTGCCAAACTTTGCTACTACTCAGGGCCGGATAAAAGTGGAAGCAGTAGGTAATGTATTTTATGACATCAACAATGCCGATATTACGTTAACCTCTACCTGTAACCCGGGATCATCTGATATCATCAATGCGGATAGTGTAATAGCTTTTCCAGGCGATGCAATTCTAGATCTTACACCAATCAAAGGATTGCTTTTCCCTTCAATAGAAGGCGTATTGGCATCTTCAGATCCCGCAACAAATCTAACCGGAAAAAATTTATCCAACAACAATACCTGCATTGCATTTGGTCTTTCAAGAAACTATGACCTGATTACTTTTAAAGTGAGTAAAACTGGCTCTTATACTTTTTCAATAAGCACTGCCTATTCTTCAGTGATCAATTTTTATACTACATCCTATAGTACAAGCAATGGTTGCACCAATTGGCTTAATTCTACAATGGAAGCTACTTCGATAGGCGGAGGCCAATATAACCTATCATTTCAATCCTCGATATCAATTACCCTTACAGCCGGAACAACCTATGTAATTCAGGTAACCAATTACAATGGACTTGGTGCTTACTCTATTACCTACACCAATGCACTCAACGGAAAATTATTTACAGATGTCAATGTACCCCCAAGTGGATTTTCATACACCTATGCAATAGAAAATAAAACTACAGGCAATATAGTAGCAATTGATGCCAGTGCCAATCTAAGCAATGGAGCAACATTTCCAAGCGGTGACTATAGGGTATGGGGTTTAGCCTTTACAACTGGAACAAATCTGGCTTCGTATGTTGGCGGTTCATTCTCCACTTTGCAAAGTGCAATATTTACAGGGGTATTCTGTGGATTTTTAAGCAATAATTTTATCCCTGTAAAAATCAAACCCTGCGTTCCAGGAACTAAAACAGTAACATCATCAGCTGATACTAATACCCCCGGCACGTTAAGGTATATATTGACAAATGTTTGCCCCGGCGACCTGATTGTTTTTGACCCATCTTTGACTGGTATAAATTTAAATTCGCCTATCATCATCGATAAATCCAATGCAGTAGTCAATGGACCTGGCAAATCATTTGTTTTATCGGGTAGCAATACAAATAGAATATTTGACATCAACGCCGGCATCACATTTGAGATTAAAAACATTGCCCTTAAAAATGGTGTTGCCACTTCCAATGGAGGAGCATTCTATAATCAGGGTACTTTGACTTTGGACAATGTACTGCTTCAAAACAATAAGCAGGGAAGTTTGCCTAAGGCCTATACGACTACTGGACCAGTAATAGCAAAAAGTGCAATAGATATAAAATTATAAAAATTTTATTGGTCAGTCAGGCAAAATCACTCTACATAAACCATCAACCCCTTGAGATAATGCCCTTCCGGATGAAACAGGTTTACAGGATGATCAGCACCCTGACTTAAATGTTTCATAACTCTTATACTTCTGCCTGATTCAATACCTGCTGCCACTATCGTATCATAAAAAAGTTGGGTAGTCACTACTTGTGAGCACGAAAAAGTAAATAAAAGACCACCTGGATTTATTGTTTTTATGGCCATTGTATTCAATCTTTTGTATGCCTGAATGGCATTGTGTCGCTTACTTATATTTTTTGCAAATGCCGGCGGATCTACAATCAAAATGTCATATTTACTATCTTGTTTTGCTAAATGCTCCATTACATTTGCGGTAATAGAAGTATGGTGCTCAACCTTATTGAGGTCAATATTTTTATCTGTAAGTGCCATTGCCTTTGCTGAAACATCAATACTTGTGACTTCAATAGCATTGCCATAACCTGTATAAACTGAAAATCCACCAGTATAGCAAAAACAATTTAATACAGATTTGCTTTTAGCAAATTGGCCTACCAAAGCCCTATTGTCACGTTGATCTAAAAAGAATCCAGTCTTCTGCCCTTCGGCCCAGTTGATGATAAACTTATGCCCGTTTTCAACAACAATGTCTTCGTTTATTTCATTGCCATAGATAAAACCATCGGTCAAATCTTTTGTATAGTTGTCAGGCAGGGTTTCTTTTGATTTGGAATAAATACTGGTTAACGCATCACCCATTAACTGTGAAAGAATTCTTGCGATAGTAGCTTGCATTTTATGAACGCCAATATTATGGCACTGTATCACAGCGGTGGTATTGTATATATCAATAATCAATCCTGAAACACCATCTCCCTCACCATGAAAAAGGCGAAAAGCATTCGTCGTTTCAGAGGGAAACCCAAGTATTTTTTTTCTATAGTCTATGGCTTTTTGCAGAGTCAATTCCCAATAATGATCGTCAATGGTGATGTCTTCAAAGGAAAGCATTCTTACCATAATGGAATTGTCCTGGTACATACCTATTCCCAGTACATTTTCATAATTATCTTTCACAGTTACGATATCTCCTTCCTCTATATCCTTAGGCCTTGATTTAATACCCCCAGAAAATATCCAGGGATGTTTGCGTTGTAAAGATTGTTCCCGACCTTTGATTAGTACTATGGATGGATATATTGACATTTAGAACCTTAATTTTCTTACCAAAAGTGCAAAGGTAATCAACAGTATCGACATTCAATGAACCTAATTAATATAAATGGCTTTGCTGCTACAAGTGAATATCCCCTATTGAACAAATTGAAATCATTGAACTCATTGAACTCATTGAACTACTTGAACCATAACAATGCCTACGGCATAACTGAACGGTGCAAAGCAATTTTGATCCCAATGTTTACATTGGGATCAAAATAGTGAAGGCACCGAGCAAAG
>JAYUTD010000243.1:0-4865 GCA_043755305.1 Saprospiraceae bacterium | reverse complement strand
GATGTATATCGTAATTTTTCTGGCCTTCTGTCTGCAAGTAGGGTAGTAAGTCCACTTTCTGCTCAGGGCCATTTACTCTAAATGATTCCAACGCATCCATAGTGACCACCCACGGTGAAATAGTGGAAGCAAAATTTTTGCCAAGGAATGGACCAAGCGGTACATACTCCCAGCGCTGTATGTCTCTTGCTGACCAGTCATTGAAAAGCAGCATGCCAAAGATATGGTCTTCTGCATTGGCAATATTTATTGGTTCACCAAGTTTATTTTCTTTTCCTATGACAAAGGCCAGTTCCAATTCAATATCCAAAGCCTTAGTTGGCCCAAATGTAGGAGCATCACCTTCATTGGCCTGTGTCTGTCCGGCTGGTCGTTTAATGTCAGTACCGGAAAGTACGATCGAACTTGCCCGGCCATGATAGCCAATAGGCATGTGCAGCCAGTTTGGCAATAAAGGATTGGTAGGGTCTCTAAACATCTTACCTACATTGGTAGCATGCTCCAGACTTGAATAAAAATCAGTATAATCTCCGATTCTCAAAGGCATACATACTTCCACTTTGTCAATAGGTAAAAAAAGATTTTCAAAAATAATTTCTGAAGTCTCCACCGTGAGTAATTTTTTTTGGATTTGTTTTCTCAATGCAGATGTTACCTCTTTGCCTAGTGCAATAAAATCATTCAAGTATATATTCTTGAATTTGCTGTCTTTTATCTTCATGAAGTCATAAAGACCAAATGCGTGGATAAAATCTCTGACATCAAACACATAATCGCCAATTCTTGATGCTACTGCATAGGTTTTTCCTACTTTGATAATTCCAAAAGGAATATTCATGATGCTGAAATCGCTGTTTCTTGATGCTTCTATAATTGATTTTAAGTTCATATATTTTTAAGTTCTGTTGGTAAAATGATGTACCAGTTTAACCTGGTAATTAATTCTTTCAAAAAATGAAAGCTTGCTGTCTCTGTAATTTTGAGCGATAGCGCTGTGGTTGACCAAAGGGACATACAATTGCAAGATTTCGTTGAAATCAAGACTGATGCCAGCACTGTACAAGTAGTTAATTTTATCTACTTTATATGCCCCAATATCGAAATAGGCAGCGGTTTTCAGCCAATTGCTTGTACCTGGAAGATTTACACTGGTATTGATTGCATAGGCAAGGTCATTGGTCATACCCAAGGATGAGTTAATGCTCGAGGCGTACTTGAACCCACCGCCGGATGAAGTAGAAATCTGATTGTCCCATAAGCCGGCATTGCTTGCTCTGGAGACAAAATTTTCATCGTATCCGTAATCATTGAAACCTTGCTGAGACAGGGAAATACTTCCTTTGGTAATTACATTGCTAAAGTTTCTTGCCTGTCGATTGTCATTTTGCAAGAAATAGCCAAGGTAAAAAGAAAAATTGAAGTTCTTATGGTTTCCAATTTTCCAATAAGTGCTGTAGCGGAAATCCATTCTGGTGAATTTATTGCTGCGGTCAAACACGTCTTTATATTGGGCATTGTCAATCTTAAAATCAATCGCATAGCCAAAATCCTTTTCCGTTTCAGTTGATTTTACAAGCTCTATTCTATTTATGTTAGTAGTTAGATTTTTGAATGAATATATGGTCGTCGTGGAAAATAAAGCGAATCTTTCATTGATTCCTATTCTCGAAATGGTAAAGGTAAAACATTCGCAATTGGCCTCAGTCAAATAGAATTTTGTGTCAAAACGGTATTTTTTATAATTGAGTATGTAATCCAATTTTTCGTTTTTAAAATAGGGAAATTGCTTAAATGAAATGAATGGTTCTATGGCTTTAAAAAAACCTTTGGTCACCCATTTATTGCTCACAGCAACTTTGCCTGCAAATGATTCCTTGATTTGAAACATTGGTTCGATCCAAAATTTAAACTGAGAGGTTGAGTCATTTCCCTGGTCAAATTTTACATTTGTCACAATTAAACCTACTAAATGATTGTTCTTATTGATGTATCTGTAGCTAGGCAAAAGCAATATACTTTTTTCCGTAGAATCATTCTTTGGTTTCACGGTTTCCTGACCAAGTGCAAGATGGCAAATAAACAAAAAGAGAAAAGTCACTCTCATTGAACAATTATTTTTGTTTGTTTTCTTCCAATGCCTCCCAATATTCTACCGCTCTTCTTGTATGCGGTATACATATGCTTCCACCTACTAAATTGGCAACGGAGTATACTTCAAATATTTCCGCTTTTGTTACACCTAGTTCAAAGCAAGTGCCCAGATGGTACTTGATGCAATCGTCACATCTCAGCACCATTGAAGCTACCAGGCCGAGCAACTCTTTCGTTTTTTCACTAAGTGCACCATCCTGATAGGCTTGGTTGTCTAAGCTAAAAAATCGCTTCAGTACGATGTTGTCCTCCGCCAGAAGCTTGTCATTCATTTTTTTTCTGTAGTCGTTGAATTCTATTATTTGATTCATGAATTTATTGGTTAATAGTTAATAGTTAATAGTTAACGGTTAAAAGTTAATAGTTATTTGGTAAAGTTACTAAACTACACTGTGCCCTTATTCCTTACTCTCCAAATGGATATGACCATTCTTACAGGCATAATAATTAGCGTCATGATCGTGCCTGTGCTGAAAAACAAAAACTGGTACTTGGCATACTTTGCTATGTTCCACCTAAATTCCGGGTTTTGGCTTTTTACGATGGGTTCCAGCCCTTTTTCGTCAAGCATTTGATGAAAATTGTATTGACCGTCAATTAAGAAAAGAAACAGGGGTATACACGAGAAAAGAAGGATTAGTTTAATCCATGCATTGTGCGAGAAAGGAGTATATTTTAGCAATAAAATGTACCTGCTAAAAGACAGGAACAAAATAATAAAAATATAATTAATGGTGTAAAATGCATAGTCCTTCTCTATGTATTCATGAATGGGCCTCATAACCAACAAGGATATTGCTATTGCGATAAGCCAGAAAAAGAGTTCAGCAGTCCATTTTGATCGCATCTATTGTTTTGATTGATTTTTTAATAATAGTGATAATCATAACAATACAATCTTAAGTATGTTGTAATGATGAATTGTTTTCATGCCTTGAGCGGGTTTATGTAAATTGTTGTCTTTTCGTTTACTTGCATACCTTCCATAAAGCTTTTTACCTAAAAGTCTCAGTATACGCTGTAAGTGAAATACCTTCGTGATACTGAAAGTGCCTATAGCATTAAAATACAAATGTACCAATAATTGCGCAGGTTTTATGGAAATTGAGTTATAAAATCAAAGGGCTATGCCAATACCTAAAGGCACAAATGCCAGCTTTAATACATTTTTATAAACATAAGTAATTGAACAATTTACTGGCAAATATTTATCTTTGTGGGGTATGAAAACACAAGAATTTTACATAGACTTTGTTTCCAATGTTTTAGGCATTAGGCAAAATCAGGTTAGAGCAACTTTAAATTTGATGGCAGAAGGCGCTACCTTGCCATTTATAGCGAGATACCGCAAGGAAGCTACCGATAATCTTGATGAAGTCCAGATAGCCGATATACAAAAATGGAACAAAAAACTTATTGACCTTGATTCGAGAAAAGAAACAGTGCTGGCTTCGATTGAAGAACAAGGCAAGCTGACCCCTGAATTGCGCAAAAGAATTGAAGACTCCTATGATGCCAATGAAATAGAGGATCTTTATCTGCCCTATAAAAAACGGCGAAAAACAAAAGCCGATATGGCAAAGGAAAAGGGATTGGAACCTCTGGCAAAGGCAATTTATGCGCAGAACCAACAAAATATTTACACTATAGCGGAGACCTACCTTAATGAACAGGTTGCCTCCATAGTTGATGCCATACAAGGGGCAAAAGACATTATTGCAGAATGGGTAAGCGAGGATGAATCTTTGCGGGAATACCTGAGGGTTCAGTTCAGAAAACACGCCGTTATCACTGCTAAAGTTGTCAAAGCAAAGCAAAGTGAAGCCGGCGTGTACAAAGATTATTTTGGGTTTGATGAACCTTTGAACAAGTGCCCTTCACACCGCTACCTTGCTATGATGCGTGGAGAAAATGAAGGATTTCTCAGAGTCATAGTAGACATAGACCAAGACCGGGCCCTGCACTATATAAATAGCAAACATATACACTCACGTGGCGAAGCTGCTGCCTTAGTCGAAGAGGCCATAGAAGATAGTTACAAAAGGCTGATTGTTCCTTCTATTGAAAATCAAATCAGAAATGAGTTCAAAGAAAAAGCCGATGCAGAAGCCATTAAAGTATTTACAGAAAATGCAAGGCAATTGTTGCTTGCTCCTCCATTGGGTCAGCAATTTGTATTGGCCATCGATCCGGGCTTTAGGACTGGATGTAAAGTGGTATGTCTGGATGCCAAAGGGGATCTTGTGCACAATACCACGATCTACCCGCATGAGCCACAAAATCAGGTTGCGCAGGCAAAGGATATATTGAAAGGTCTTGTCTATCAATATAAAATTACTGCTATCGCTATCGGCAATGGTACTGCTTCAAGGGAAACTAAAGAATTGATTGATGGTACAAGTTTTGAAACTAAAATAAACGTATTTGTGGTCAGTGAAAATGGTGCTTCCATCTACTCGGCTTCAGATGTGGCAAGAGAAGAATTTCCGGATAAAGATGTCACAGTAAGAGGTGCCATTTCCATCGGGAGAAGACTTATGGATCCATTGGCTGAACTGGTTAAAATAGATCCTAAATCTATAGGAGTTGGCCAATACCAGCACGATGTAGATCAATCCATGCTCAAAGATTCACTGGATACTACGGTGATGTCCTGTGTCAATAGTGTTGGGGTCAATCTCAACACTGCAAGCAAACATTTGCTCAATTATATC
>JAYUTD010000242.1:0-4865 GCA_043755305.1 Saprospiraceae bacterium | reverse complement strand
CTCTCTTCTCTGTGTAATTGTCCAGTATTTGCTGCTGTTCTTTTGCCTTGCTGGTTGATCTTTTTCGTTCCGAAAAGATTTCATTGAACCTCTTGATAAATAAGCCCTCTTCCATCAATCGACCACTTTCTTGTCCTGGTAAATCAGGATTCCAAAAAGCAATGACACAATATTTTTTATCTTTGCTTAAGCTTATCCCATAGTTGTCTATCCTTAATTCAGGACTTTTAAAGATTATATTTCCAAGTGAATCAAGTATAAAATGTGTAGTAAAAAAGTCAATTACAGAATTTGACTCATTCATACCAATTTTTGTAAATACAAAACCATAACAATTGGATTCTTTAAAAAAAATGTCTTTGTTAGTAGTCCAATACTTAGATATTTCCTTATGATGTTTTACTCTTTCAGAAGGATTCTTAAAAATAATTTTACTCATTTGTTCAAAGTCAAAATAATTTTCTCTTTCTATTTTTTTGTCTTTAGTTTTTAAGTAAGGGTTGAGTTTTTCTGTATCTACAACTCTAGTTATTAAACCATTTTTTTGATCAAAAATGAATAATTTATTGTAACTATTGTGGCCTTTTTCACTTAGTAGTCCGTAACTATAATAAGGTAGGTGATTCTCGATTGGTTTATTGGTTTTTATGGTAATGGCATATTGACTATCATGTAGACCATACTCAGTTTGATTTTTTTCTTCATCATAAAAGTCTTCTGAATTTAATTTTCCATGTTTTTCAATGCAATAATCCTTTATGGTTTTGAAGTTGAATTTGTATTTTTCTTTCGAAGTTAATTTTTGATAGTTACTTTTGTTAATTTTAACAAAGTCAGTATCCTTTTGAAGTGAATCTGCATTACTTTTAAGATCCTCATCATATACAGTTAATTGTTTTGCTTCTCTTAACTTTGTAACTCCCCCACATCCTCCGCACCCCATAATAATGCAAAATAGAACAATCAGGTGCATACCGAAAATCATTTTATGAAATAGACTGAAATTAGAAATTTTGGAATTGAAGTTAATATTTTTCATTACTTTATTTTTTATATTAGGATGTTGTACAAATATTGCACCAAATTTGGTGTCTACAGGACAGGATTTATTTAGTAGGTCCATATCTGGAAATTATTTTGTCTTTTTGTACTATGAAAAGTCAAAATAAAAAGGATAATTTAATCCAGCTGGGTTTAAGGCTCAAAGAGCTCAGAAAATTGAAAGGATTTACAAATTATGAGCAATTTGCTTACACCTATAATCTTGGACGAGCACAGTATGGAAGATATGAAGCCGGACAAAATATGAGTTTGAAAACTTTATATATAATTATTGAAATTCATCAAATTACGATTGTAGAATTTTTCAGTCAAGGATTTGACTAGTCCTTTTTTATACTATTGAAAATATCTGCTCGACTTTCTTCTTGCTACTCTATTGATTTTAAATTCAAATTATTACTGTTTATCTGATCATTAATTTTGTTGATCTGACTCATTGTTTAGTCTATATGTCAAAAAGAAACTTGGGGCGTTTATAAATTTAAAATTGGCGTTCAATTCACCAAAATCATATCTTGATTTTGTTATGTTAAATGTAAGCCCAGGAATCAATTCAATGCCAAAATTATATTTTCTCTTGTAATTGTACTGTACACCAATCAAATACCCTACAAATGGGCTTGCGACAAACTGCTGCCTTGAGCTGTAGTTTATACCCAATCGGTACATAAAACCATGCAGAATTTCTATATTTTCAATTTGCTTTCTTTTTTCAATTCCAAATCCTGCATTCAGCTGAAGATCTAAACGCCTCCAGGCATGGTCTACAAGAATCTGACTAATATTAAAATCAATTAACGAAGCGTCATATCTTACATACTTGTTGAGCTGTATTTTTTGCTTAAATATAGCTTTAAAAGTCGATAAATTAGAAGTACCTAGACCCAACTCATACGCTTTTGGATACACTATCTTTTCATTCTTTTTATCCATATTGTAAAAAACATACCTTATTCCAAGCTGAAGATTTACATTTCTTGACTTATTCTTAAAATCATACATTAGCTTATGGTCTGCTAGGCCATAGTTAAATTGTGAAAAAATCTTAATATTACCACTTCCGATAGAGACACCTCCAACCAATCCTACATCAAATCTTCTATTGCTTATGACTTTGGTTTCATTGAGTAAAAAACCAGTGTTAAGGCCAAGCATAAATCCAATATTTTTCACTGGCTTGTAGGTCATTAAGTGAACTGCATCAAGATATTTGAATGTTGCTTTGTCAGAGAACTTTACATTGTTATACCCTTTATTAGAATATTGCAACTCTGAGGAAAGCTCAAATTTGTTATTTTTTAAGAAAACATTCTGAATGCCCACAAAGTAACTGGTTTTATATTGTAAAATTGATTCATCAATACTTGAAAAGAAAATGTTGGATCTATTCATACCAAAAGACAAGCTTAGATCATTTTGTGCCGGTGCAATGGCTACTTTAATTAGAAAAAAAATAGCTAGATAGTATAATTTTATTTTTTTCATTTCAAATTTTTTAAATGGATAATTATATGGTTAACGCTCAATTAATCACTGATATAGCTTAGTTATTTTCAATTAGTGTGCCAAAACCTATTGATAAACAATTACATACAGTCTCTTTTTGCCAATAAGCCCAACATTTTTTATCATCTTCCGTGTTAAAAATTTCTAAACTACATTGCCCTTTATAAGGAAATACGAAGACTTTCGTTATTATTGCAGTTGCTTAAAATTTTTATACCAATATGATGGAACACGACATTGATATAGAGGCACTTAACCAGCAAATTTACCTGGACAGCGCTTTTGTAGACAAGCTTAAAGAACAAACGGCTAAAATAATTGTAGGGCAGGAACAAATGGTAGAAGCCTTGTTGATAGGCTTACTCACTAAAGGGCATGTACTTTTGGAAGGGCTTCCGGGTCTGGCGAAAACCCTCACCATAAAAACACTGGCAAGTGCCATAAATGCCAATTTCAGCAGAATTCAGTTTACGCCCGATTTGCTGCCTTCAGATGTAATAGGTACCATGATCTATAGTGCCAATACCAATGAATTTACCGTACGCAAAGGTCCCATTTTTTCGAATTTTATTCTGGCTGATGAGATCAACAGAGCGCCGGCCAAAGTACAAAGTGCACTGCTCGAAGCAATGCAAGAGCGGCAAGTCACTATCGGTAAAGAGAGTTTCAAATTGGAAGAACCATTTTTGGTTTTAGCTACCCAAAATCCCATCGAGCAGGAAGGTACCTACCCGCTGCCAGAAGCACAATTGGACAGGTTTATGCTCAAAGTAAATATAGGATACCCAAGCAAAGAAGAAGAGAGGGCTATCATGAGAAAAAATCTAAGTGGGGATGTTTTCCAAAAGATTGAAGCATTAATAAGCACAGAAACAATAGTCAAAGCAAGGAATTCGGTACAAAAAATATACATGGATGAAAAAATTGAAAACTATATTTTGGACATCGTCTTTGCTTCGCGAAACCCGGAAAAAAGCGGCTTACTTAAACTCAAACATTTAATTGCACACGGTGCCTCTCCCAGGGCTAGTATAAATTTGGCATTGGCAGCCAAAGCTAAAGCGTTTTTGAAGCGCAGAGGATATGTCATCCCGGAAGATGTTCGTTCGATTTGCCATGATGTTATGAAACACAGAATTGGACTTACCTACGAAGCAGAAGCAGAGGAAATCACCCAGGATCAAATTGTTTCAACCATTATAAATAATATTCAAGTACCATAATTGAAATACACTTTTCATATATTGCTTTTTATATTTACATCCACTTTTGTTATAGCACAGCAAGAGCAGAAGGACATATTATTCCGAATGGCAATGGAACATTTTGGAAAACCTAATGACAAGCATGTTTGGTGGCTCAAAGATATGAAAGGTTACTTAGACCACACCCATGAAATAAGGATGGTGTTGGCGACTGACAATGTTTCATTCAAAGGTGCGTATGAAATCATAAGCAGTAAGCAAAGGTATTACCTGGATGGACAGTACAATGGGGAACAAATTGTGCTGCTTGAAACGGACAGTCTTGAGCGACCAACGGGGTTTATAAAAGGAGATATGAATGACGATAGATTCTACTGTGAATGGACCGATCGCAATAGCAAAAACCCTATGCCTTTATTTTTATTCCACAATAGCCCCTCTGTAAATCCTTGTGGTAATGTAGGCTGGGCACATTACTTTAAAATAAAAAATAAGTTAGTCGATACAATCCAGAGCCTTGCTGTTTATAAAAATGAGGCTGAAACATTTATGGTGCTCAATTCAAAAAAATGCAGTGTTTATCATGCTATGGAATGTGAAAATGATGCTTGCACCGTATTGAGGCATTTGCCATCGAGCCTTACAGACCTTGAGGAAATTGTTTTGGATTTGGAGAAGAATACGCTTGTGTTTAAATCTGGTGAAGGTGAAAACGCTATTGCTATTACCCCTCAAAAATCTATGTACCTTAATTGCAAAACTTATTTTGATTTTGACGAAGAGTTTAGTTTTATTTACCCGACTACAAGTGATAAAAAGTTTAACCAATACATCAATGAGGAAGTGGTTGATAAATATATGGATCTTTCAAATCATGAATATCTGGTGCAAAACCAATGCAGCCTCGCAGATCGAAACACTCATTTTGAATTCGGTGAGGTCAAAATTGACTGGTTTACTGACACAATCATCAGTGGTCTTTTTGTCTTTCAATCCTCAAAGGTGTATGAGGTAATACAAATCCCATTCACGTACAACTTTATTAAAAAGAAGCCCGTTGCAATCAATGACCTTTTTGAAGGTAAATTTTCT
>JAYUTD010000241.1:0-12381 GCA_043755305.1 Saprospiraceae bacterium | reverse complement strand
TGGCCTGCAGTAAACATCTTTGTATTTTTCTATTTGCACTCACTCTTTTTTCTTTGGCATGCGGTAGCAACACCAATGGAGCTAAACAAAATCATGGATTAAATCGACTCAACCAAAAAAAGCAAACCATCAATCCGGTCATGCAACTGACTTTTCTGGAGCCAGTCAATGAAGACTATAGGGAGCTATACGAGATTGCCAGAAAGCAAAAGCCATTAACTGCTTTACTCGATGACATCACAGACAGGTTAAATCTTACAGAGCCTATTCAAGTTTATTTTGATGAATGCGATGAGTCCAATGCATTCTATGATCCAGAAACCAGGGAAATTACTTTTTGTTACGAGTTGCTTTATGATATGGTGGCGCTTCAGCATGATACAGTGAGTATGGATGTCAAAATTTCCAGGGCTACTTCATTTACTTTGCTTCATGAGCTTGGGCATGCATTGATAGATCAATTAGAAATTCCAGTGACTGGCAAGGAAGAAAATGCTGCTGACGAAATTGCTATGATACTGATGCTTACCAGCCCAAAAGACGAGACACTTGATGCTGCGTTTGAAGGTGCGCTTCAATTCTACGATGATGCATTGGATGAGGATTTAAAAAAATATCCATTCTACGATGTACACGCACCAAGTATTGAACGATTCAATGATATGATGGCTTTGTATATAGGTGCTTTCCCTGAGGATAGCCAGGAACTTATTGGAGAAAATGAAGACTACAAACTTTCACCGGAAAGAGCTGCATCAGCCGCTGACGAATTTGAACAAAAGGTTAAAAACTGGCAAATCCTTCTACAAAAATATTTGAAACAGCCTTTGGTCGAAATGTAATTATTACACATTGGGTATGCCTGGCCAATCATTGCTTACTGGTGATGAATATAAATCGTGTTATATAAATTTGCGCCATTTTATTAAAGTCTTCTTTTGCGGGATTAAAGTCACTCTTGCAATAAGTTGTATTTTGGAAAAAATTAATTATACTTTATAATATTCACTTATATGTTATTAAAATTCAAGATAAAGAAATATTATAAATAATTTACCTGCGAATTATGCTTGTACATCTATTGGTTTATCCTTGTTTTTCATATTTCTATACTTGAGATAAATATGCCATATGAAATCATTTGGTCTTAGTGGCTCTTCTGGTAAGTTTAATTCAGATATTAATGTTAATTTCGAGTTTTAAAAATGTAATAGAATCTTGATCCTTAGAACAATGCACATATTATTTGCCTTATTAGGCATCTATGCATCCTTTTTACCATGGATTCATTATCCTAAAACCAATGCCGATTTTATGGGTTATATGGGTGATGGAATCATTTCAGGATTTCTTTATGCCATTGTTCTTATCACGGGTATAGTTACTTTCAAAAAAAACAGTCCTTCTTTCATTCTTCCGATTATTTATATTTTATTTGGAATAACGATGATTTATTGGTCTTATGGCACTTATTCCGGACTGATCAATGAGGCAAAGAATTTCAACCCAAACAATCCCGTGTTTGCTTTAGCTGCAGCAGGATTGTCTCCGGGAATAGGTATATATGTGCTTGGACTTGCCGGACTTGGCATTGTGCTTACAGCACTTGCCACACTAATGAACAATAAGAAAGACTTATCCTTTGAAAAAACTGAGACATTGGACAATAATGCAATGCCCAGGTATGGGATACCTATTACCATCTTATTCATCGTTGGGGTATCCGCATTTTTTCTTATAAAACCCCATAAAATCAACTCTCTTTCAAGTGTTCCTACCAATGATGTAAAAGCTTCATTGGCTCAAGGCATAAGCACTATGGGCGCTGCATTGAAGTCCAAGAATTATACCACTTTTATCGATTGTCTTCATCCTATGATGGTCCAAAGTTACGGGGGTCGTGAGCAATCTATAGCAGTGCTTCAAAGCACAATGGAAAGCCTACAACAAAAAGGCAGTGCAATTAAAGACGTCAAATTGGCCGATGTATTTGATATCAAAAACAATGAAAACTCTATGCAGGCTATAGTAACCCAGCAAGTTACTTCAGAGACCAATGGACAGGAAAAAATCGAAATTCAAAAATTGATTGCCGTATCGGAAGACAATGGCAAGTCATGGAAATATATTAATATCAACGGAAAGACTAAATCAGAAATGATGAAATTTTTTCCGCAGCTCAATCAAAACTTAGACTTTTAACAAAACAAAAGAAAACCATTATGTATTCATTTTCTGATTTAAAGAAGATCCAAGCTAAAAAGAATTCACTTTTGACCTCAAAGTTAAAAGTAGCCATTTTAAATAGGTTGACTTTATTGATACTTTTTATGTCAATAGTCAATGCTTTAAGTGCACAAATTAATTATGCTGAAAATTTTACTGGATGCAGCAGTAATCCATGTAACAATTGGAATTGGAATGCGGCTGGTGGAAGTATGACAGCAGTAGTGTCAAGTGGCTATTCACCGTGTGCTGTAGCTGATCCTTCGGCTCGGGTTAATCTAAATGGAACCGTCGTTACTGCAAACTTGGCTTCTACTGTTTCGCTTGGCACTTCGACAGGTGAATTTGTCAATTTTGGCTTCTTCTATAAAGCGATAAATTTTACAACAGGCGCTGCCACGCCAGCCAATTCTTTAACTGATTCTATCGAATGGGCGACATCTGCTTCAGGGCCATGGAATTTTGTTGATGTATTTCAAAATGTAGCTTCCACTTCATGTACAGCTTATATTTCACCAAGGTTTTTTCCGACAGCCGGTCAACCTATATTTGTAAGAATCAAGATGCGAAGGAATTCCGGAGACTTTTGGGCGGTGGTAGATAATATAACACTTACACAGCCACCACCATCGCAGTTCTCTGCTCTTGGATGCTCGTGTAACAATGACCAGACACCAAATATGGTCAATGGCACTTACAATAATGTTTTAAGAATCAGGTATAACCCACCTTCAACAATGGCAGCGGGACTTGTGTATACACTTACAAGCTCCACTGGGCTTAATAACATCGGTGGCGGTCCCATCGGCAATCCCACATTTATACAATGTACAAGTGGCTGCCCACCTGGAGTAGCCGCTAGTGAATATTACCTTCCAGTACAAGTAAACTCAACCGGTACTTTTACTGCTAATGTTGATGGACCTGATCCTAATACTACTGCAGAATTAATCTTGGGCAATACAACTTGTTCGCCTTTGTATCCTGCATTACCCGTTATACCTTTTGCAAATTTGAATTGTCTAAATGCAGGGATAAATACTTTTTCATCTGATATGGCAGTATATTCTGAAAGCAATTCTTTGACATCTCCTACCCTGCCGGATGGTTTTGCTCAAACAGGCACAGGTTCCTTAACCATAGACAACGATACCTTTAGTCAAGCTGACAATAACCCTTACCTTGAACTATATTTGATAAAGAGCAACGGAGGTTGTCAGGTTTCATCATTCAAACAATTTAAAGTTTTCAACCAGGTAGTGCCTGATTTGAAAGATACCCAGATAAAGTGCAGGTCTATAAGAACCAATGATTCTTTAGTCCTTTCCATTATGGTAGATTCAACCAATACAGGAGGTGGTAAATTCACAATACCATTTATAACGGTAAAAAATGGTAAAATACCCATTAATGGGCCGATATGCTATGACGTTACTTATTCCATTACAGATAGTTGTGGTGCGGTGAAAACAAGTACGAAGAAGTTGCAAGTGACTTTGGCTCCAAAGCCTGCATTCAATTTTTCTTCAACCTCGCCGGTATCTCCTGTTTGCTCTGCCACTGCAGTCACAGTTGGCCTTGTAAGAACAAGCACTGGATCCAACAATCAATTTTTTGCAACATCAAATAAGCCAGGTTTAACTCCGACAATAAGCGGTACTACTTTGACATTGCCTTCTCCTCCAATTGGTAGTGATGTCCAATATAAAATATGTTTGACTGAGTCGAATGCCGCAGCTACTGCTTGCGGAAGTTTACCTGTTCCGGTGGCTTGTAAAGATACATTATGCAAAACATTTATTGTCTACAGAGATAGATCTGATTGTGGTGCGAATGCCCTCTTTACATCAAATTGCCCTCGCTTTGATGCGGATCTTTGTCCTGTGAATACAAGCCCGGGATTAGATATCGGCTGTGCTTTTTTTAATTTCACTACTCCTGATATACTTACCTCTGTTGTAACCATTGATCAGGGAATCGTCAATTGCGATGATGCAACTATTACTGGAAGTTATAATGTTTCACTTTTTGGTATCGACGCAGATTTTGGAGGTGGAGGAGCCACCATAGGTTCTTTTCCGGGCATCAGTGTTGTATGTAGTGTTTTAAATTTCAAAATATTGGGTTGGAGACCATTGGGTAAGTTATACAATTTACTTGGTTGTGGTAAAACCATTGCCCAATTTATTTTTGGATTTTTAAGTTCATTAGCAGGTGGTGACG
Source organism: Saprospiraceae bacterium (assembly GCA_043755305.1). Taxonomy (GTDB): domain Bacteria; phylum Bacteroidota; class Bacteroidia; order Chitinophagales; family Saprospiraceae; genus JADKBO01. The sequence goes on along the minus strand of JAYUTD010000241.1, from coordinate 7,932 downwards.
GGGGCGGCTATATCGTCATGGCCGACACAGATGGCGATGGCGCTTTTGATAATCTCATTAAGAGCAATATTGGGGCCTTCCCGGGCAAAGGCAATTTCACGGTACCCAATAGAGTTAAAGGAAATGGTAGAATTGCCGTCAGAGCAGTAGGAGCATGGATAAATTCTCCAGCCACAGTTTGTGGAAATTTAGATGTAGAGGGAAAAAATCTATTAGATTTGCTTCCTATTGGAGCTATACCAATTGTAGGTAGTATCATTGAGGACATCCTCGCAGCAGCAAGTTGTAATGTTAATCTGGCGCTCTCAGTGGAGAAAACAGCAACAGTAAATGTAATCAACAATGCTGAGCCTCAATTTTTAAATTGCAATACAGCAGGATATGTTTTTGCCCAAACCCTAGATTGTACAATTCCAGTCAATTGGTCAGTGCCTGTTGCAATAGATGGATGTAATGGGGATCACATACCTTATGCTGGAATAACCTCAGGAGCAAGCACAGCAAATTTTGCAGGCACAAATGTGCCTACACCTGTATTAATTAATAAGGCTGGTATATTTCAAACTGCTGGACCTGTGCCAGGCTCTAAATTATTGCCAGGCGTATACCCAGTTACTTACACTGCAGTGGCATGTAATGGTCTGCCGACATTATGTACATTCAATGTCACGGTTACTTCAGGATCACCAATATTAGAGTGTGCCAAAAATATTACAATCAATACCGATGTGGATAAATGTACTGTAGTGGTAAATGGTCTGGAACCTTACCAGGGAATTGGTTGCGCTAGTATTCTAAACTACTCTTATACTTCCCCTGTAACCAGTACAGTAAGGTCTACCAATTCTACTATAAAAGGCACACACAATACCCCAGATGGACACGTTTTTGAGCTGGGTACTACCAATATTCTCTATACCATGAATGTAGACATCAATGGCGATGGCGACTATGGAGATCCAAATGAGACCCAAACGTGTACTACGACAGTCGTAGTTCAAGACAGAGAATTGCCAAAGGCAAAGTGTCTTGATGTAGAAGTGCAATTAAACAATGCAGGGGCAGCAACTGTATTTGCCAAAGACCAAAACAATGCATCCATTTATGTTGATGGTGGAAGTTCAGACAACTGTACTGCAAATCCAGCGATTGTAATGTCAGAAGATAAAACCAATTTCTTTTCTTCGCTCAATTTTGATTGCGCAGATGTAGGCCAAAATGTAATAATTTTAAGAGTGACAGACGCTGCAGGTAATGTAAGTTCTTGCAAATCCGTGGTAAAAGTAATAGATTTCTTTGAAGGATTTAAATTGGATCTGGATGTTCCGGAAGTATGTTTTGAACCTTTCCAGAATACCTATGATTTTTCACCATATATTGTAATCGCAAAACCTAATGGCCAAAATATTCCGCACACAAGCGTAGGAACACTTGGACCTAATGTCACAGGTTATTTTGGAATATCTTCTTTCTTGCCTGATCCGGGATCAACCAATGATCCGGGAAGTATTACGACAAATGGCGTATACACTTTAGGGACAGGCACTGGCTGGATTACCATTTCCTATATTTTATCAATAGATGGCCAATTAAATCAGATCAATGATACGTCTCCTCTTACAGGATGTTACAGAATGGTGCATGATATCTTTAGAGTACAAAAAATCAACCCTATCTGGAAAGGAGGCTTCCTTTGTTGTGATCAACCTCCTGTATGGCTCGGTGGTGCAAATTGGACAGGTGCTGGCAATCCACCAATACCGGCAGGCATGATCTCCTTAAGACAAATCAGGGGTGATTATCCAAAAGATGCTTATGGCAGATGGACCGGTCAAGGGGTGACTTTCAAAAACCCAGATGGGCTTCTATTTTCAGGAGATGAATTTTATCAATTTAGTCCTAATGGACTTGATGGTAACTATACTCTTACATACACTGTAGGAGATGAACCATGCCAGCATGTGTATTCACAAGACATCAAAGTTACTTGTCAGGATTTGCAAATAGCACTAAGTGATACCACAGTGTGTCCGGCATCTTATGTAGAAGAAAGAGTGATTATTGTCAATCTGGATGACGACGATCTGGTAGTTTCTACGACTGGTCTGGCTGCAGTAGGCGGCAGTGACCTGGTCAATGTACCAGTCGTTGATGGCAGGGTAGTGATACCTGAATTCAGAACTAAAGCAGTGAGAAACCAAAAATTTACTATAGGTGTAACTACAAATCAAACCACCGTATTTGGTTGTTTAGATTATTTTGAGTACAAAATCCATGTATTGGATACCATCGCACCAATATTCCAGAATTGTCCGAAAGAGCCAATTGTTGTTGAGGCCCTTCCAGCCCTCTGTCAGAATTTTGTGAATTTTGAATATCCATGGGCCGATGACAATTGCTTTAGCTTATATACAAATATCAAGCAAGTAGACCTTACAGGTAAAGTATCCGGCGATTTATTTCCGGTTGGTACAACTATCCTTGCTTATACAGCTACAGACACTGTAGGCAATCAAAGTTATTGCGAGATAAAAATTGTTGTCAATGACTATAAGCAAGACCCAAATATCAATTGTCCTGCTGAGGTAAATGCAGTCAACGATCCAGGCCAGTGTGCCGCTATCATCAACAACATTGCACCAACATTAAAAGAAGACAATTGTATTGACAACAACGTTGTAGTATATGAAATAAAAGACCCGTCAGGAAAGGCTATCGCGTGTGGATTTGACAATGCCAGTGGCAATGAAATGCCGGTTGGAACATCCACCGTTACATATAATATGTATGACCAGCCATTAGTCCTAATCACAGAAATAGTCCAAAATGGAACTACGACAGGAGTGGAAGTGACAAATTTTGGTCCTGCAGCCATAGACCTCACCTGCCTTAAGCTTACTTTGAGAACGGCAACCGGTACAAAAATTGATTCATTTGTTATACCTACGAGAAACAATAAATCTACGCTTACAACCAGGACAATATTTCCACCATTGCCTGTGGCATGGGTATTGCCAAACCCAAATATCATTCCTGTTGGAGGAACATTTACACGTAATTTTGCGGGATCATCACCGGTAAATACACCAAGGAAATATACCATATCTTTCCTTGATAAGATCATTGATGAAGTAACGATTAACAATACAGTCAAAGGCGAAGTGTTGTTGAGGGAAACTGAGTGTGACCACAACTTGGAAAGCGATTTCATCCCTGCTACACCTTGCGATCCGGGAAGCTTTGGTATGTTGAATCCGGGACTTACCACTGCCACACCAAATGGTAAATTCACTTCTTTGCAAAATTACGGACCTAATACAGATGTATGTTCATTCAAAGTAAACATCAAAGACATCGAGGCACCACAATGCATGAAGCATGATACCATTAACCGTATTTCCACGATAGCTGCTCCCATCAACTTAAATCAATGCACGGTGTCAAATGTGACTATGCCAGCTGGTATTGTCAATGATGTCAATGTCAAAAATCTTAGGATCAATATTACCAATGCTGCTGCATTGACTGTATACCTCAATAGTCCTTCAGGCACAAGAATCAAATTATTTGATGGTCTATGTAATAATCAGCCTAATGTCAATGTCACACTTGATGAGACAAGAGGTTTAGTTGCTGCGCCAAGTATCAATGTTGCGCCGTGTAATCCACTAGGAGGTGGTCTTGCATTTAAACCAGAAGAATCATTTAAGGCTTTCTTTGGTGAACCATCTGCTGGAGTTTGGACATTGGAAATGTGGACTGCTGGTAATGTAACTGGCCAGTTGGTCTCATGGAATCTTGAATTGCTTAATGAGACACCATATGCGCAGGGAGACACTTCCCTGACCAATGAGTTAACAAAATGTACCAGAGATTTCTCCTGGATACATCCAGTATTTAAAGACAATTGTTGTGATGGAACAATGGATGTCACATATAGCTTTACCAACGATGTCACTGGTGAAACTTCAATTGAGACAGGCATCATACAAAGTCTTAATGGTATAATCAATCTTGATGGAACTAGAATAACTAAAACATTTAAAGTAGGTAAAACCAAGATCACATATAAACTTGTCGATAAATATGGCAATGAGAGTGAATGCGGATTTACCGTCACTGTCCTTGATAAAGAAAAACCAACATTTCCTGCAGGATGTCTTGCGCAAACAATATTGTTAAAGCCGGGAGAATGTGATGGAAGTTTGCCTGTAGTACCTCCTACTGTAGACAATTGTGCTGTAGACTCTTTTGCTTTCTGTGATGCCACAGGAGCATTGGTTGATATTAGATTCCTACCTATTGGCGATCAGGTATTGACAATGAAAACTGTAGATATTTATGGAAATATAGGTACATGCACATTTAATGTAACTGTTACTGAATACAAACCACAAACAGATGCCCTAGCTTGTAACGACAATATCAATCTTTCTCTTGGTGCTGACTGTACAGCAACTTTGACTTCACAAATGCTATTGCAGGGTGATTTCTACAGATGTTATGAAAACTATTGTATTACAGTGACCGGAACATCAGGATTAAGCCATAGCAATATATTCACTCTTGAAGATGTGGGTAAAACATTTAAAGTTTCAATAGCAGATTGTTTGGGCGGCCAAAATAGTTGTTGGGGATATGTAAATATCGAAGAAAAATTGATTCCGGAGATTGAATGCCCTGCAGATGTTACTTTATACTGTAATGCGGACAAAGATGAGCGGTATCCAAAAAATCATCCATTAGAAGGCAAATTGGTAACAGGGGAATTAAAATTATTGTCTTGTGAGCCAGCGGCAATCATTGTTCATCAAGATGAGATTCTTACCAATGCTACTTGTGGTGAACCAAGGGCTAAAGTAAAGCGGACATGGCAACTGACGGATGCCTCCGGCAATGTGGTTTCTTGTGACCAATACATAACTTTTGAACCATTTGATGATATGGCGATAGAATTTCCTAAAGATTTCTTTGGACCTACTTCTTTATCTTGTGGTGACGTAAATAAAAATCCAAATCTTACAAAACCAGGCAACACAGGGGAACCTACTATTAATGGCAAGCCATTTTTTGGCAACCATTACTGCGATATAAACGTAGGTTACTGGGATGAAAAACTCCAGGATGCAAACTGTGCTGTGGGTTATGAATTATTAAGACATTGGGTTATACGCAATGAATGTTTGCCACTTAAGGAAGGAGTCAATCCTATCAAGCATATCCAATCTATCAAGGTGGATGATAAGAAAGCACCATCATTGCTTCCATTGTCAGACGTTACGGTTAGCACTGGTCCATGGTCATGCGATGCGAGATACAAATTGCCAGATGTCGTACACGATGAAGATTGCAGTGCTTATTCTGTAAAATGGTTGGTTTCCTATGGAGAGATCAAAGATGGCTATGTCAATCACTTGCTCAAAGGGGTCACTACACTTAAAGCTATTGTTACAGATGCTTGTGGTAATGTGTCAAAAACTTCTTTCAATATTTATGTCCAGGACTTGGCTGCTCCTGTTGCAGTAGCAAAACAAAACATTGTACTGTCGCTCACAGGAAGCGGCACGGTAAGTGATGGAAGTGCTAAGTTATATACGCAAAGTGTAAACGATGGCAGTTACGATCACTGCTCTGATATAAAACTGGAATTGAGAAGACCCGATGGCGCACCAAGTTGCGGCAATGAAGGCATTGATGGACACAATAATAATACGACATTCAACAATGATGAAAGCTTCTCACCAGGAGCAAGTTGGGCACACCCGGAAGATGACAAGGATGATACCGATGATGGTAAATTCGTGAAATTCTGTTGTGAAGACCTTGCTGGTTCTTCTAGTGCAACGCATCAGGTAATCATGAGGGTATGGGATGATGGTAACATGAATGGTATCATAGGGGATAATTTGATAATTAATGGAGTGAAAGACAATTACAATGAGACTTGGGCTGATGTCAGGGTCGAAAACAAATTGCCTCCTACTATTATATGTCCATTGGATGCTACAGTCACTTGTGACATGGAATTCAATATAAGTACCACATGGAAAAATATCAATGAAGTAGTTTTAGTTACAGGAGAAGGGCAAGCAGTGGATCTTTGTAATGGCATTGATGTACAGTATAAGGATACACCATCATGGACCAATACTTGTGAAAACGTAGGTAGAATAAGGAGAGAATTTAGGGCTGTGAAAGGCGATAAGGTTGCAAGCTGTTACCAAACAATAACAGTAAATACTATACCTAGCACTTTTGTAGTAACACCTCCTTCCAATAGCATACTTGATGCACCTTGCGATTTTGACGTAAGTAAAATTAAGCCGGCGGATAAGCCTAAAGTGCAATCTGGTGCTTGTGATGTAATAGGTGAAAACATTGCCATCGATGAATTTAATTTTGAAGATGGCGTATGTAAAAAATGGAAAGTAACTTATAGCTACATCAATTGGTGTACTGGCGATCAAAAAGGCCCATACATTAAATACTACAAATACAAAGACGAGGAGAAACCTATAGTTTCATGTCAAGACCAAATGTTTGCAGGAAATCCAAATGCCACAAATCCTCTAGGCCCATGCCAGGGAATAGTAAATTTGGAAGCTTCTGCGACCGATGCTGGTGGATGTTCTGCCAATGGTTGGTTGAAATGGACTGTATTGGTTGACTTGTGGGGTAACGGCACTTACGACTATGAATTTAGCAGTTTCTTGCCAACTACAGACAATAATATAGGCAATGATACAAATGGAAATGGCATAGTAGATAGATATGTTGCACCGACTTCTGATGGACAAATTCTAAAGATTCCTGCTTTCATATTAGAGACTGAAATGAGTACGCACAAAGTGCTTTGGAAAGCGACTGATGGCTGTGGCAATGTCACTTCATGCAATAGTACATTTATGGTAGTGGATAAAAAAGCACCGACACCTTATTGTATAAGCATAAGTACAGCAGTGATGGAAAATGGACAAGTAGAATTGTGGGCAAGTGACTTTAACAAAGGCAGCTTTGACAATTGTACGCAAAAAGAAGCATTGCTTTATACATTCAATCGTGAATATCCAGTATTGACAAAAATTGGCTTAGACCATTATTTCAAAGGTCAGGGTATCGAAGCTACTGCAGCAGAGTATTCAAGCGGTAATGCACAGAAATGGAATGCAACTTATCACTCATCAGCTAGAATTTTTGATTGCGACGATGTCAAGCTTTCACCACTTACTTTACAAATGAGTGTGTGGGATGGTAAACTCAATACTGATTTCTGTGAGGTCATACTTACACTTATAGACAATCAAGGGGCTTGCAATGGCTCTAGAATGGCTGTAAGCGGCGAAGTCAAAACTTCAAAAAATGAAGGTGTTGGCAGAGTAAAAGTAGAATTGAATAGTATTGTACACAGCACTCCAGCAGGACAGATGACCGACAGCAATGGGGACTATGTTTTTGCTAATCTACCTAAGATGGTTGATTATTCTTTACGAGGTATTAAGCGAGATGATTGGTTAAATGGAGTCAGCACACTTGACCTAGTATTAATACAAAGACATATTCTTGGACTAACAAGATTAAATAGTCCATATAAGTTGGTTGCAGCTGATGTCAATAAAGATGGAAAAGTAGCTGCAAGCGATCTTGTTCAACTAAGAAAATTGATCTTAGGCAGTATATCTGAATTGCCAAACAATGATAGCTGGAGATTTATGGATGCATCAGCGCCTATTCCAAATCCAGAGTCACCTTGGCCAATCGATGAAACTGTTGCTGTAAGTCCTGTGGATCATGACATGATTCATATAGATTTCAAAGGGGTAAAGATCGGAGATGTTGATCTCTCTGCTACTGCCAATGCCAATAGTGTTGTGTTGGGCAATAGATCAGAAGAAAGCCTCAACTTTGATACCAAAGATGTATATATCAAAGAAG
>JAYUTD010000240.1:0-12482 GCA_043755305.1 Saprospiraceae bacterium | reverse complement strand
GGGAGAACCAACAAAGAAGTCTTTAATTGCCTTTGGCTCCCTATTGGGTTAGGGGTAAAACAAAGGCAATTAATAAATCTGCAATTTGTCATACACCCATTTAATCATGCGCCTTACTGGCGCAGCAAAACTTAAGACAGAAGAATTGATTTTAAGCAATTGTTCATCGCAGCCCTATAGGTGGCAACGCTAATTAAAAGCCAGTCCTACCTAAACGAGGCATTGATCTCCTCCAACACCTCCAGGCCAGGACACAATTCTGCCTCTGTCAATTGATTGAGCGGTATGTCAGTTGTATTGAGCAGTTCATTCAACTCTTGATTGTCGGTATCAAGGTAAAGCAGACCTGTTAATATTTTATTTGCTGTATGACTTTCATGCAGCGCCGTAACTACTGCCAATTTATCTTCTACATTGAAGTCCTGGTGGAGTTTGTGCAAGATGATTTCGCTTCCATCGTGCATAGACACAGTTTTTATTTCGTCTTCTTTGTAAGAAGTGGTAATTTCTTCGCCAATGGGCACAAAGTCCAACTTGCCTAAGCTATCATTGTGTTCTCTCACAAAGTCATAAGACTTGGTAGAACCTACATTGTTGTTGAAAGTGACGCATGGTGATATGACATTGATAAATGCAAAACCCTTGTGTGCCAATCCGGCTTTAAGTAAAGGTATCAATTGCGCTTTATCGCCACTAAAACTTTGGGCTACAAAAGTAGCGCCGAGTTCTATGGCAAGATTGCACAGATCAATGCCTTCAAAGCTATTGACATTGCCCGCTTTTGCGATAGAACCTTTATCTGCTGTAGCTGAGTCCTGCCCTTTGGTAAGGCCATAGCAACCATTGTTCATAACGATGTAGATCATATTGAGGTTTCTGCGTATAACGTGGGCAAACTGGCCCATACCAATAGATGCAGAATCTCCATCACCGGATACTCCAAGGTATTTGAGGTCACGATTGGCAAGGTTTGCGCCGGTAGCCACCGATGGCATCCTGCCATGCACAGAATTAAACCCATGTGAGCTACTAAGGAAATAAGCCGGTGTCTTTGAAGAACAACCTATACCGGATATTTTTGCTACCCTGTGCGGTTCGATATTGAGTTCAAAACACGCTTCTGATATAGCGGCACTTATAGAATCGTGGCCACAACCTGCACATAATGTGGAGATGGTGCCTTCATAATCTTTTTTGGTAAATCCCAAATCATTTTTCGATAAGTTGGGATGGTGAAATACTGGTTTGATATAACTCATATCAATTGCTTTTTTGGAGATTTTGATGATGTAAATTCTGTGAAATTTCTCTTACAATATGGGTTGCTGTGATAGGCATACCATCGTAGTTGAGGACTTTAATAAGTTTTTTTGGATTGATGTCCAATTCTATCATTAACAATGACCTAAGCTGGGCATCCCGGTTTTGCTCTACTACATATACTGTGTCGTGCTCGTGAATAAAGTTTGCCACTTCATCAGAAAACGGGAAGGCCCTTACCCGCATTGTATTGAATGTATGTCCCTGGTCTTTCAATAAATCCTGGGCTTCCTGCGCTGCGTAAGCAGAGGTACCGTAGTACAAAATGGCATTAGGCGACTTACCTTTGCTGTTTATCTCTGGAGGAGGTACCAAACCAGCTGCTGTTTTAAATTTTCTGCCTATACGGTCTACGATTCTCACGTAGGTTTCTGAATCCTCTGTATACTTAGCTGTTTCATCATGCGAAGAACCTCTGGTAAAGTAAGAACCTTTGGTAGGATGCGTGCCCGGTAGCGTGCGGTATGGAATGCCATCCCCATCTGTATCTTTGTATCTTCCCCAATCTTTTATCGCCTCCAGTTGCTCATGATTCAAGACTTTTCCACGGTTGTATTTCTTTCCATTTTCCCATTTTAGCGGTGGCGACATATGGTCATTCATTCCTAAGTCCAGGTCGGAAAGGATTATAACAGGTGTCTGCAAATACTCTGTCAAATCAAAAGCTACAGACATAAATTCAAAACATTCGGCTGGTGTCGATGGAAACAATAAAACATGCCTGGTATCTCCGTGTGAGGCATAAGCTGCTTCCATAACGTCAGATTGCTGTGTTCTGGTAGGCATTCCTGTAGACGGGCCTGCTCTCTGCACATCAACCAGTACTACAGGAATTTCCGCAAAATATGCCAGTCCAAGAAATTCATTCATCAATGATAAGCCCGGCCCACTCGTAGCTGTAAATGACCTGGCACCATTCCAATTGGCACCTATGGCCATGCCTATAGCAGCCAGTTCATCTTCTGCCTGCACAATAGAGAAATTGTTTTTACCTGTAGTTTTATCTACACGCAATTCTTTTGCGTAATCTGTAAAAGCATCTACCAGAGAAGTCGATGGTGTGATGGGATACCACGATACCACAGTTGCCCCTGCATATACTCCACCAAGTCCGCATGCTGAATTGCCATCTATAAGGATGCTGTCTTTTACCAGATCTCTGTGTTCAACATAAAATGGCAATGGAAAGCTATAGTTTTTTGCAATATGGTCTGCACCCAGATAAAGTGCTTTGGTATTGGGTGCTATAAGTTTTTCTTTGCCTTTGAATTGCTCAGCAAACAATCCCTCAATGATGCTAAAGTCAAGATTAAGCAGCTTGGCCAATGCACCTACGTACACAATGTTTTTGAACAACTGCCTTTGCCTTGCATCGGTAAATTCATTGTTGCATATTTCCATACAAGGCACACCTATATAGTGAATGTCTTTGCGTATGAAATCATCGTGCAGTGTTTTAGTACTATCGTAAAGAAAGTATCCGCCAGGCGTGACTGAAGCTACATCTTTCATCATACTTTGAGGATTCATAGCCACCATGAAATCTATGCCATCTCTTCGGCCTAGGTAGCCTTTCTCACTTACCCTTACTTCGTACCATGTAGGTAATCCTTGAATATTGGAAGGAAAGATATTCTTGGGGGTCACAGGTACACCCATTCTAAAAATAGTCTTAGCAAACATAGAGTTTGCACTGGCAGATCCTGTGCCATTTACGTTGGCCAATCGAATCACGAAATCATTTATTCCACTCATACACAACAAGCATTTGATGCCTTAGCAGTATTATATAAAAATTTTTGCATGTCCCATGCAGCAGTAGGGCATCTCTCCGCACACAAGCCACAGTGCAGACATACATCTTCATCTTTTACCATTACTCTCCCTGTCTTTAATGGACCTGAAACCAATATGTCCTGGTGTTTGTTTAAAGCAGGTACCAACAATTTATTTCTCAACACATCTTCTTCTTCTTCATTAGAAGTAAACGTAATGCAAGAGGTAGGGCATATATCCATACATGCATCGCACTCTATACACTTGGAATCCATAAAGACAGTTTGCACATCACAATTCAGACAACGTTGTGCTTCTTTAAAGCCTGTTTTAAAATCAAAGCCCAATTCCACTTCTTTCTTGCGGTCTTTTAGTGTTTCCGCTTTGCTTGCTTGCGGCACAATGTATCTGGAATCCGGTGCAACATTGTTGTCAAATGCCCACTCGTGAATGCCCATTTTTGTTGAAAAAAGTTTGGTCTGAGGTGCAGGCCTGTCTTTGTCAATACTCTTGCCGCTGCAATACAGATGCATAGACATGGCCGCATCATGGCCCTGGGCTACTGCTGTAATAATGTTTTTTGGGCCAAGAGCTGCATCACCCCCAAAGAATACTTCTGGTCGTGTAGAAGCAAAGGTAGTAGGATTGACTACCGGCATATTCCATTCATCGAATTTCAAGCCAAGGTCTCTTTCGATCCACGGGAAGGTGTTTTCCTGCCCAATGGCAATCAATACATCGTCCGCTTCAATCATAATATCGGGATCACCTGTAGGCTTCAATTTTCTTTTGCCATCTTCATAGACAGGAGCCACTTTTTCAAAAGTAATGCCTATTAGTTTTCCATTTTCAATGTTAAAGAATTTTGGCACATGATTGTCGATAATAGGTATATCTTCATGCTGTGCATCTTCTTTTTCCCACGGGGATGCTTTCATATCAGCAAACGGGCTTCTGACAACTACTTTTACCTCTTCTCCACCCAGTCTCCTTGCAGTGCGACAACAGTCCATAGCAGTATTGCCACCTCCCAGTACAATTACTTTTTTTCCAATTTTAGTAGTGTGTTCAAAAGCTACACTGGCAAGCCATTCTATACCAATGTGAATATGGCCGGCTCCTTCAGTCCTGCCCGGTATATTCAGGTCTTTTCCTTTTGGTGCTCCCGTACCTACAAAAATGGCGTCGTATTCCTTGCTTTCCATTAAGGCTTTCAAACTTTCCACCCTATGGTTATAATGGGTATGGATACCCAGATTGGTAATCTGATTTACTTCCTCATCCAGTACTTCTGCAGGCAATCTAAAAGATGGTATCTGACTGCGCATCATGCCACCACCTTTTGGCTGATCGTCAAATAAATGGATGGTATAGCCCAGGGGTGCCAGGTCTCTCGCCACTGTAAGAGAGGCTGGTCCGCCACCTATCAGTGCAATTGTCTTTCCATTTTTATCCAAAGGTATATCCGGCATAAGATGGCTAATATCTCCCTTGTTGTCAGCGGCTACTCTTTTCAAACGGCATATGGCTACCGGTTCATCCTCTACCCTACCTCGCCGGCAAGCTGGCTCGCATGGTCGGTCGCATGTCCTGCCAAGTACGCCCGGAAATACATTGGATTCCCAATTGACCATATAGGCTTCGGTGAATTTTTGTGCAGCGATCAGCCTTATATACTCAGGCACCGGTGTATGCGCCGGACAGGCATACTGACAGTCCACTACTTTGTGGTAGTATTCAACATCGTTTACATCTGTAGGAATCATAAATAATGATTGTCTGTAATTAATAATAAAGAACGCAAATTTGCGAAACAAAGATATAAAAGTAAATGAATTGGCATGTAAATATTATGAAGATATGTTTTGTGTATATTCAAAATTAAATTCCGTAATTTTATTGATAATTTAATAAAATTTTAGATTTTAAGCGTCTTCTGTCGCTAAAGTTGAAAACCCCTTATTAAAGTCACTCATGCTTAAAGCCATCTTTTACCTGAAATACATGGAGAACGTGCGGAAAAATGGCATGTATAGCATCTTGAACTCCGCCTGTAGAGCCCGGTAAAGCCATAACCAATGTATCGTCAATAAAACCAGCCACTCCCCTGGAAAGCATGGCATAAGGCATCCTTAATTGGCCATAATTGCGCAATGCCTCCATAATACCGGGAATAGGTTTTGTAATCAAAGGCGTGAGCGCATCGGGGGTGACATCCCTATTGGACAATCCTGTACCGCCGCTAAAGATTACCAGGTCAAATCCCTCATTTGTAAGTTCTTTTACAGTGGATTGAATCACGTCAAAATCATCTGGGATGATCTTATAAGTACTGCATTCAACCAATAATTGTTCCAGCTTTTCAATGATGAGTTTACCACTCCTGTCTTCGCCCTGACCAGCGGATATAGAATCGCTACATACTACGACTGCACACTTTAGTTTTTGTTCTGTAAAAAGAGCATACGATGATTTTCCACCTAGTTTTTTTACCAATTTAATAGAAGAAATTTCTACACCCTTGTCCAGCGGCTTGAGCATATCATAAATCGTGATAGCTGTAATTGCAGCACCATGCATGGCTTCGACTTCTACACCAGTTTTATATACCGTATGTACCTCAACCTGAACAATGATGGATAAGCCTTCAATGCTATAGGTAATGGCGGTAAATTCAACCGGCAAAGGATGGCAATCAGGAATGGCATCGCTGGTCTTTTTGACGGCAAGCAAGCCTGCTGCTCTTGAAAATTCAAATACATCCCCCTTTGGCACAGATTTATTGACCACTGCATCTATTGTTGATTGTTGAGAGACGGTAATACATGCAGAGGCAATGGCCTGTCGAAGTGTATTGTTTTTATGTGTTATGTTGACCATGGGTTAGCTTTAATTATTTACTGTGTTATTTAATATCAATGGTTTTCTTTCCATTGATAAGAGTCGTCTTCAAACAATTCTTTGCCCCATATTGGCAATTCCTTTTTTATGCTTTCAACCAATTCGGCGCAGGCATCCATACAATCTTTTCTGTGTGGTGAAGAGGTGAAGACAAACAAACAAATGGCCCCCGCTTCGACGATACCAAGGCTATGGTACACATGCATACATGTGAGATTATATTTTTCAAACATCGATTCTCTGATAAAGTGCATACGTTCCAATGCCATCTCTTCATGTGCGGTATATTCTATGGCCTTTACCTGCTTGTCATGGATTACATCCGCTCTTACCTGACCCAAAAATATGCTGTGACCGCCTATATCCAATTTCGTGCTATGGCTCTGAATACTCTCTGCTATCATTGCAGGCGCTATAGCGCCTTGAACAAAAATGTTTTTCATTTTTCTATCATTCATGTGTTTGATTGTGGTTGTATTTTATATATGCTGACAGACCTCCTCTGAGGCTGTGTATTTTTTTATGTTGGCCAAAATGCCGGCTCAATAGTCTGGCTGCATCAAGGCTTCTGATTCCGGATTGACAAAACAATATGACTTCGTTGTTTGTAAGTAAGTCTAACCGATCCAATAAAAGGGATTGTGGTATTTTTAAATGAGGTATTCCTTCTAACAGAGGTCGCTCATCCAAAGCACGAATGTCTATCATTCCGGCTTCATTGTTTTCTATTTTTTCTAAACAATCCTTTATACTTATTTCAAAAGCATCAGGCGCCACCCCGCATACTTGATCATAGTCGATCGCTAAAAGTGATTTTTGGTCTTTGGGTAAAAATGATTTCGATGCAGGATTGGGTTTAATGGCATAAATATATGACTGCATGGCCAAAGCATCAAAAGAAAATATTTTATCGCTTAATACCCCTTTTATACCGCAGATCAATTTTATTGCCTCGCATGCCATCATAGTACCTATTATGCCGGGCAGCACACCTATGACACCTGCTTCCGCACAATTTTTTATCTCACCATCCTGCGGCGGGTGGGGAAACAAATCCCGATAGTTGATTCCTGATTGGGAATCATTGAAAACAGCTACCTGACCTTGCCATTGCGCAATAGCCCCGAATACCAATTTCTTTTGCAGCAATACACATGCATCATTGATAAGATATCTTGTTGCAAAATTGTCAGAACAATCCATGATGATATCGTAATCGGAAAATAAGTTGAATACATTCCTTGAATGCAATCTTTCCTCTATGGCGATAATGTTTGTGGCCGAATTGATTTTGCTCAATGCTTTTTTTGCGCAATGGACCTTTGGCAAACCGATGTCGTCAAAACCATACAATAATTGCCGATGCAAATTTGTCACCTCCACCAGGTCGTCTTCAACGATGCAGATATTTTCTACACCGGCTCCCACAAGGTATTGCAATGCGGGGCAACCAAGTCCACCTGCCCCTACTACCAATACACTAGCATTGAACAACCTGGTTTGCCCTTCAATGCCTATATCACTTAGTATGATTTGTCTTTGGTACCCTTCGAATTCCATGGTTGTTTTTTACATGTGGCTAACCCCCGGAAAAAGGAGGTAGCAGCGCGATCGTGCAATCCTCTTTGAGCAAGGTAAATTCATTTATTATTTGATTGTCGACCGCAATAGCAAATTTTAGTTTTTCAAAATCCGGATACATTTGTACTATGCAATTCCTTAATGCATCCGTATCTGCAGCATTTGCAACCAAAATTTCTTTATCGCCAACGATGTCAATAAGTTGGCCAAATAACAAAACTGTATGTTTTACTTCACTCATTTAAAGACTATGCATTTGTTAAAAGTAATTTATAAGAAGCAATGATCAATACAATGGCCAGTGCATATTTTAATTTAGATGGATTGAATTTTGCTGCGCCTAAAAAAGCACCTGCAATACCTCCAAGTGAAGCGATAATTGCAAGAAGCCACATATCCATGTTAAAATGAATACCATTGACAGACTGACCCAGAAATCCTGCCACTGAGTTGACAAAGATAAACAAGGCACTTATGGCCGCCGTCTGCTTCATATCTGTCCATCTAAGCATAATGAGTATTGGCGATAAGACAATGCCTCCACCTATTCCTATAAGGCCGGATAAAAATCCTATGACAACCCCAAGCAAAACCGCAAGTGCAATTTTAGGCGCCTGCAGAGCATATTCTTCTTGTTTGTTAAAAAATGTAAACCTTACAATAGGAATAAGTAGTAAAAGGCCTAAAATTTTCTTGTACACATCTGCATCAATTTTTAACATACCTCCTACATAAGCCAGTGGCACGGATGCCAGGGCCAGAGGAATAAATAACTGCCAAACAAAATACTTTCGTCTGTAGTATTGGTAAAAAGCAAAAAGGGAAACACAAATATTGAGCAATAAGGCAGTGGGTTTCATGATGTCAGGGCTAAAATTGAATATGGCCATCAAGGCAAGGTAACCACTGGCACCACCATGGCCTACAGAGGCGTATAAAAATGCGATAAAAAACAATAAAATATAAAAATACACTTCCATTTTTTAAAAATTAAGTAAATGTATTGTTACGTCTGATCCCTTATGGACTTCTGTCTCATTTTCATCTATTTCAATAAGGCAGTTGGAAATCGCATAGGAACTTAACTTATATGATTCTTGTGCTGACAATACATTGGCACAGGTGCCATCATAAAAGCCTTTTAGAAAATGAGTCAATCCTGCAGCTTTCTGGTACGAATGGTGAATAGGAACAGTAATTTTTTTTGGCCCACAATTGAGGTGACTGATTTTAGCTAAAGCTGGCAATACATACAAGTAGAAACAAGACAGTACAGAAGATGGATTTCCAGGCAATCCAAATATTGCTTTGTTATGCTTCATACCAAAAAACATTGGCTTACCCGGCCGTTGCTTTATTTTATGAAAGATAGTATGGACTCCGTTTAAAGTCGCAGCCTTTGGCACAAAATCAAATTCGCCTACACTTACACCGCCTACCATAATGGCTACATCAGAATCGTCTATAGCATCGGACATTTTTTCTTTCAATATGTGCAAATCGTCTATGGCATGACCGCATTTTGCATCTAGATGGACAAGTTTTAATGCTGCTACAAGACTGTAGGAATTGGATTCATAAACCATGCCTTTTTCGAGTGGAATGCCTGGTTTTTGCAATTCATTGCCTGTCACTATTATGCTTATTTTTGGTCGGGGATAGACCATAATTTCCGTAACACCAATACCTATGAGGTAACCAATAGCAGCAGGACTCAATGTTGTATTTTTCAGCATAGCCAGGTCGCCTTCTCTTATTTGGCTTCCGATAGGTCTTACATTTGCGCCTTGTGTTATATTATCATCCAGGATGGTTAGTATATCATTTTCCAACAAAGTCTTCTCCTGCATTACTACTGTATCAGCATTGTGTGGCACTACTGCTCCTGTAAAAATTCTGGCTGCACAGTGTTTGCTGTCCAATGATAGATGACCAAGACCCGCCTGTATCTTGCCCTGAATGAGCAACTCTTTGTGGAGCTGCCAGCCATGAAAATTGAATGCATATCCATCCATAGCTGCCTGATCAAATGAAGGAACATCTGTATTGGCATATACATCCGCGGCCAGCGTTAACCCTACCGCATCCTCCACATGACAGTGTATTGGTGGCAATTCAACCATATGCTCCATAATCAATTTATACGCTTCTGCTACTCCTATCATCCCCCTATGGTTATCATACTTCTATTGTCGATACTTTCTGAAACCAGGTTTTCAAAATCTGAAGTAAACTGACCACCCAATGCTTGTGCTTTATCCTGGATACTTTGTTTGATAAGTGGCAAAACATCCAACCCATTCCGGTATGGCGTAAGAAGATCGGTTTCGTTTTTAGAAAATAAACAATTTTTCATTTTTCCATCGGCAGTAAGGCGCATTCTATTGCAGCCGCTGCAAAAAGGAGCACTCATCGTACTTATTATGGCAAATGTTCCTTTATGTCCGATGGCCTGGTATTTTTTGGCCGTATCGTTGACCTCATCCTTAAGTTTTGCAATTTCATATTTTGTGTGGATGGTTGACAGTATTTGATCCAAAGTAAATACTTTGTTGCTGCTCCACTTATTGCCATTGAAAGGCATAAATTCAATGAAACGAATATGTACATTGGTATCTTTTGTCCAAGCTACAAAATCTGTGATCTCACCTTCATTGAGTCCCTTCATGACTACTACATTAACTTTAACATGAAAGCCTGCGTCAATCATAAAATTTATATTGCGCATCACTTCATGAAATTGATCGCGACGAGTCATAACTGTAAATTTTTCTGCTATGAGGGTATCAAGACTAATGTTGAGTGATTTGATGGAAGATTGTTTCAAAATATCTTTGAAAAGATGAATTCGCGTAGCATTGGTCGTCATCGTAAGATTTACAGGCAATTGTGACAATTCCAGAATAATTTCACCGGCGTCTTTCCTTACCAGTGGTTCCCCACCGGTAAGCCTGATCTTATTTACCCCATTTTCTACAAATAACTTAGACAACCCTACGATTTCCTCTTTTTGCATTAAAGAAGAACTGGTTGCGAAATGGTAGTCTTCATCAGGCATACAATAGAAACACCTCAGATTGCAATTGTCTGTAAGAGAAATGCGTAAGTAATTGTGTACTCTATTGTATTGGTCTATAAGCATCTGCTAAGTGTCTGTGTTTTACAGCGTCGAAGATACAAAATAAATCTGCAAACTATTAGAATTTAACGTTGCCAAAAGTAGATAAAAAGCACATAAAACCGGGGCATGCTAAGCAAATCAATCACGGTGAATTCATAAATCAATACTACAGGAAGTATAAAAATGGATTTAAATAGTAATTAATAAACAAATCAAGCCGGATGGTCCACAAACTAAATATTCTATACATTTCGAAAAGACAAGTCATTTATTCAGGCAAATGGTACTGTTTGAAGAATGAAAAGTCAGTGATAAATTCAAGAATTGCCATTCCCTTCTGCAAATAGAATTTACCAAAACTATTGTTTTTACTTTGTGTGAAAACCCCTATCTTTGCAAACTAATCATTGAAATTTTTACAACATGAGCAACCAAAATGGTACCATAAAAAAATCAGCTAAAACGGATCAATACACACATCATGATTACTATGGAATTGATGAGTTGCTAAGTGCTGAACACTTAATGGCCAGAGATGCTGTCCAGCAATGGGTCAAAGCAGAGGTAAGTCCTATTATTGAAGAGTATTCCCACAAGGCTGAATGTCCGACACATTTATTCAAAGGGCTTGCAGAAATAGGCGCATTTGGGCCAAGCATACCTACAGAATACGGTGGCGGCGGCATGGATGAAATTGCTTATGGTGTTATCATGCAGGAATTGGAAAGAGGTGACTCCGGCGTAAGATCTATGGCTTCAGTTCAGGGCTCATTGGTCATGTATCCGATTTATAAATTTGGATCAGAAGAACAAAAAAGAAAATATTTGCCAAAACTCGGCAGTGGCGAATTTATTGGATGTTTTGGGCTTACGGAGCCTGACCACGGATCCGATCCTTCGGGTATGACCACCAATGTGAAATCTGATGGAGACCATTATATATTGAATGGTGCAAAAATGTGGATTACCAATAGTCCATTGGCAGATATAGCTGTAGTGTGGGCTAAAAATGAAGAAGGTGAAATAATAGGCCTTATAGTTGAAAGAGGTATGAAAGGATTTTCGGCTCCGGAGATCCACGGAAAGTGGTCGTTGCGGGCCTCTATCACCGGTGAGCTGGTATTTGAAGACGTAAGGGTTCCTAAGTCCAATGTATTGCCTAACGTAAAAGGACTCAAAGGGCCATTGTCCTGTTTGAGTAAAGCAAGGTATGGTATAGCCTGGGGCTCGATCGGTGCCGCCCTGGATTGCTACGATTCAGCACTAAGGTATTCCAAAGAAAGGATACAATTTGACAGGCCTTTGGCTGGATTCCAATTGACACAAAAGAAATTGGCCGAAATGATTACAGAAATTACCAAAGCCCAACTTTTAGCATGGAGACTGGGTACTTTGGCCAACGTCGGCAAAGCTACACCTGCACAAATATCCATGGCAAAGCGCAATAATGTAATGACAGCGCTTACTATAGCAAGGGAAGCAAGACAGATACATGGTGGCATGGGCATTACCAATGAGTATCCTGTGATGCGACACATGATGAATCTGGAAACAGTCCTCACTTATGAAGGTACCCATGACATTCACTTGCTCATTACGGGTATGGATGTGACTGGCATCAATGCGTTTAAATAATTATTGGTTAACAGTTATTGGTTAATAGTTAATGGTTAATAGTTAATGGTTAATAGGTAATGGTTATTGGTTAATAGTTAATGGTTATTGGTTAATAGTTAATAGTTAATGGTTATTGGTTATTGGTTAATAGTTAATGGTTATTGGT
>JAYUTD010000239.1:0-35812 GCA_043755305.1 Saprospiraceae bacterium | reverse complement strand
TATAATTTCGATCAATGGTCTCACGATCTGGCTAAAACAATCACTGATTTTACACCCACTATTGTAGTAGGCTGTGGCACAATAAGTGTCACTTGTATCCGGCCTTATATTGTTCAATGTCAAACAGTTTATTCCACTGCACAATACATCTCCTTGACTATTGGTCCATACCACTGAATCCAGTGGCCCGGGTATACTCTTGATAGTAGCAATAAATGAGGTAATCTCACCCTTAAGTATCTCCGCTTGGCCATCTGCTATTATTTCACCGGATGGAGCAGGAGTTATCGTAAATGATGTACTTGCATTACACCCTTTGCCATCATTGACGATTAAAATATGTGTGCCTGGTACTATCTTTTTGAGTGAGTCCAAAACAATGGCATTGCCGTCCAACCTGTAGGTATAATTGCCATCGCCGCCTGTAGTGGTTTGAATCGCTGTACCAAAATTGTAGGAATAACAGTCAGGACTCGTAGTCACTGTGCTTAAAGTAGGGTTGCCATAAATGGTGATATCGATTGTTTCACTAAAATCACAATTTTCTTCTCTAAATTCATACTTGACTTTATACACACCCGCTACCAAATTTTTAGGATCAAAAAGCCCCGTTGCATTCACTCCGGTGCCAGACCATTTGCCGACTCCAGTGCCATTTGAACCATTGATTTTGGCAACCAATTGGAATGGAGCAGTGACAGTCCCTACACAGAATTTATCGGTTGGGGTTGTAAGTGAAAGCGTAATGATAGGGCACCTTTTTGCCTCACATGTCTTAGATACTTTTACTCCTGGACAAGTACATTCTGATATCGGTGTTACTTCGATATTGACAATATCTCCTTCTGCAAGATTTGAGGATAGGTATTTCAATGTTGTTAACTGCCCTTGATTTACACCATCAATAATAACTTCGTACTTCGTAGCACAAGCTATATCTGCCCATGAAAACTCCACACTATTGAGCGTCGAAACACATTTGATGTCTACAAGATCAAGTTTTGGCTCTACCTTTACCGTCTGCTCTACCAGATCAGAAAGACATACTGCATTGCCGACTACTAGCCCTAGTTTATAATCCCCTGGTGCCGCAAATTTGGTTTTATATTTACCAGCACCATTTGGTGTGATAGTAATTCCTGCGGGTCTCCAGTCAAAAGGCACTCCACCAGAACCTGAATAAGTAATATCCAATTCATCGTCAATGCAAATTTTATTTGGTATGGTAAAATCTGATTTTGGTTGTGCAAGTACCCTAATGTTTATGCTCTTGGCTTCCTTACAAGTACCCTCAGCAAAGCTAAGTGTGATCTTATGCCCTACGCCAGCGCTAGTCCCAGCTAATTTAGGATCAAAGTTGCCATTTGCATCTATGCCCTTACCACTCCAAGTAACTACCCCTGTTCCATCCATCAGTCCTCCTGTAATAGTAGGTACAATCTGGAAAGGCTTAGTACCTGAATTTAAACAAATAGTAGTGTCATTTACACTAAAGGAAATGTTTACTTTTGGACAATTTTTTGCTATGCAAGTGACTGTATCTCTTGAGCCTGGACAAGCATTATTGCTGTTGGCAATGACTTCGAAGAAGTGCACTGAATTTGGCACTAAACCGGATAAGGTATAGGTAACATTATTGGTATTTGGCAATGGAACGCCATTTACCAAAAGAGTATAATTGCCTGCATTCGCTACCGGATCCCAGTCAACAATAATTTCTGTTGGCTGTTGGTCAAAACATTTTATATCTATCTGACCTACCCGCGGTTCAACTTTGACGTTGGTATTTTGTTTTGAAGAAGTACATCCATCCTTTGTTACTATAAGACTTATGGCTTTGTTTCCGGGAGTACTCCATTCCAAATTGAATGGCCCTTTACCATTGCCCGGCGTTACAACATCAGTACCAAATGTCCAATCAAATGAGCCTCCACTGGTAATATTTCCTGTATAGCTTATCAATACACTACTATCCTGGCATATAATCAAGTCGCTTGCATTGAAATCTGCTGTAGGCGTAATATTAACATTGATGGTCACTGTAGCAAATTTGATACATTGATCTGGTGCGGTATACTTTAGTTGTATAACATTGGCACCAAAATCAGCCAACGTAGGGTCAAAGGTACCGGCTACTGCATCCGTAATACCTTTACCTGTGTATTCGTAAGTTCCTCCCTGAGAAGATACCGGGGATATTTTTGTACTGTTGTTTAGGTTAAAAGGAGCTGTTGATGCTGTAAGACAAATATCTGCAATGGCGTCTATTGTCACATCAGGCGGATTACAGTTTTGTGCAAAACAACCACTACTACTAGTCAGGCTTCCACATGGGCTGTTTGTATTGGTGGTTAATACCATATCTACTTGCTCAAACAAACCAAGACCAGTCAATGTATAGGTAAATCCTACGGTGGCATTACCTGTCAAAGTGCCAGCTTGTCCTGTCGTAACATTTACATTGTATCCTGTCGCTCCAACTACCCCAGGCCAAGTAAAGACTACTTGACCAAGTGAACCTTCGCAAATTGCTACAGGTGCAGGCTCAGGTTTAATGACATTAACTTTAGTTTTTGCTTCCTGAGAGAGACAATTCATATTATTGATTATCAATGATACATTTTTTACGCCCTCACTTCCCCATGATACCAAATGTGGTCCGGGGCCTGCAGAAGTTGCAGAATTCCCACCATCAAAATTCCAATTGTACACATAACTTGGTTGATTCGCAGTATTCGCTGTTATTGACACCGATTGGTCAACACATATGTCAGCCAATGCCGGCAATGTTACCACAGGTATTGGTACTACAACCATGGTATCGCAGTACAGGGGACTTATCCCACACTCGCCTTGTACAGCTACACAAATCTTGCCTCCGGTAGAGTTGGACCAATCCACGGTGATTACAGAAGTATCCTTCTTGCCTACTATTACGGCAGATGGTGGTATTGTCCAAATCCATTTTTTAATATTGGCAGGTGGTTCTGTAGAAGTGGCACTATAGGAAACCACTGCATTGTTTTTGCATAGCTGAGTAATCCAGGTACCTACAGCACTAGGTGCTGGTGGCACCAGATTGCCTAAATTTAAATCAAGCAAAAATGTAAATTCACACACAGAATTCTTTGCTTTTTGCTGGACTACCAATTTGTATATACCGGATTGCGTGACTATGACCGTCCTTGGGTCATTGTCCGGATCTCCATCCTTGATAGTATCCCCTGCCGGACTTATCCAGATATATCTATAAGTGAATGGGTATTGAGGAAATGGATTTGTTGCTTTAAACGTATCAACAAATTGAATTTGGTAAATGCCATTAAAACATCCAAGATCCTGTATGTATCCTTTAAGGCCCATGAAAGCCATATTGACTCTTACAATACTGTCGCAGCCTGCTGTATTTGGAAAAGTAAGATCTAAGTTTATTGTCTCATTTTTTAACTTGTATGGTCCTACTTCCAAAGTTTCCCCTGGACAGAGGAAGGTATCAAGTTTGAAAAGAGGTGAATTTTTAAGTCTTACGATAACTACTTTTTGTTTAAACGTACACCCATCAACGGTTGCAGTCTTGTTGTAAGTACCCGGTGCTGAAAGGCCTCCAACTACCCAGCCATCGACACAGTCATTATTGGGATTGGTAATACTTGTGCCTTGCACTGCAGGTGGAATCCAGCCTCCCACATCGAGGAAATTTTGACAGACCTCCCAGATACCCCAATCTTCGTTAACAGGATTTTTTACAATCACGTCTATAGAAAAAGGAGAGATAGGCAAAGAGCATTTAGCGTCTATATTTACCACTTCAACCTTGTAAGTACCTTCCTTATTGCCAAATGTATAAGTGAGAAACCTATCAGTAGTGGTGATTAAAGTCGCAACATTGTTTGGATCGGTCACCTTCCAATAAAATTTAGCATTGAGATTTTCATAGGCAGAAGTAACTTCAAATTCTATTGTTGCATTGGGGCATAAGGTATCCCTTGCGCATGGCTTGGTATACACTATATTGTCAATCTGTGGAATCTGGTATTGTATGAAATTTCCTAAAATATTAACATTGTAACTGCATATAGACCCGTTACAACCATCCAGGAAGAAGAAGTATACTTTGCCCGGAATTAATAAATTAGAATTTACCTGGAATGGTCCGGTAAAACAATTTGGCTGACACACTATTGGGTTTTGTAGTGTGCAATCCTCATAAACCCCCGCCTGAGCTCCACCACCAACACAGCCTGAAATAACAAATTCCAAAATATAATTTCCATTGCCTGCCACAAAAGCAAACCATGAAGTATTGTGAAATGAAGTTCCACCAGTCATACATATAGGAGTGCCCACTAAACTACCCAGTGCAGAAGGCATCCTTGAACAAAACACCTCTAATATCGCTAAATCGCATATGGTGTCTGCCTCAGGGCATTCAAATGCAGCGATCGGGTTAGGCGCTCCACAATCTGCTTTAAAACAAAAGTCAATTGTAGAGTTATCCGTCATAAAAGGCCCTTCTGGCTCTTGACCACAATACAAGGCAATTGTGACCGTCTGAACAGGCCCTGAAGGCGCTGGTCCATCACCGTTATCATCATTGTCTACATCATCGTCCCCACTAAAACCAGTACAGGTCTCCAATCCATACAAAGGCATTGCTTGATCAAAATTTGTTGAAACTACTTTTACAATATAGTCTCCTGGTATTACATCTGCAAAGGTATATTCACCCATGGCATTTGTGGTGGCTGTGCCCAAACTACCGCCAGTAGCTTTACACAATTCTACAACAACATTTGGAATTATTTGATTCGGCAAACCCGGACCGGTTGGACCCAATTGTGAATCATTGTCATCTTCAGCCCATACTGTGCCTTTTAATGTGATTGGTTTATAAAGACCTGCGTTGATATCAGCTTTTATTTCATTAGAATTTAAAGTAATGTCGTTTATTAAATTACCTCCTGCGTCAAACTCGCTATCATTTGGTCCTCCGGTTGCCAATGGTATGGTAAACATCCAGCCTGCAAAAGTCGCAGTCATGGTATATATTCCAGGTCGCATGTTATTGAAGAAATATTGGCCACTGGCATCAGATAGTTCCGGGCCAATAGGATTTCCATCAAAATCAAGTGTTGGACCAACGGTGTTGGTTATAATAAATTGTACATTTTCCAACAAAGGTTCACCACCTCCTTGGATGCCATCTCCATTGGAATCATGCCATGCTACACCCTTTATCACAGCTTTTCTGAAAAAACCTGCATCTATATGATCTATTACCTCGTCTGACTTGCACGGATAATCTCTCGTCATACCACCCATTGCAATATCTGCATCATTGTCCTTGTCGTCACCACCTGCATCCAACTGTGTAAGCTTGTATAAGGTGCTTAGATCGGTAAACGTAAATTTATACTCGCCCGGTGGAAGATTGTCAAAAATATATGCGCCACTTCCTGTAGAGTTAATTATTGAAGATCCATATGCAGTGCCATCTGCTTTTAATGATACCGGCATTCCTGTGGCAACATCTGTTATTTCAATCTGTATACCACCTAACCCCGGCTCAGAACCTTGCTGACCGTCTCCATCTAAGTCATGCCATACAAAGTCACCTATGGTACATTTGGTGAAAAATCCTGCATCCCAATCCTCTTTTACATCTCCGGAAAGGCAAGTAATAGGTATAGTCATACCAGTTATTCTGTCGACATCAGAATCTTTCGTATCATCTCCGCCTGCATCCAGCTTTGTAAAGAAATAATTGGCAGGTTTTGTAAAGGTAAGTTTGTATTGTCCCGGCGGCAGATTGTCAAATATATATACTCCACCCGCGGAAGTTATATTAGTGCCATATGCTGTGCCATCTACCTCTGTAAATGGTCCTGCCGGAGCAAGCTTTGTAATCACTATATTGACATCAATGTCTGGCTCTCCGGCATCTTGTATGCCATCGCCATTCAAATCATGCCATGTAAAATCTCCTATTGTACATTTCTGGACATAGCCCGCGTCAATGGAAATATTTTCCTGACCTGCAGAAAAGATCACAAATGAAGGCTCAGAAAGCCCAGTAGTCTTATTTGCATCGCTATCAGTAACATCTGCTCCAGTATTTTGGAGGGTAAAATATAATGTATTGCCTGAAGTAGCTACAGGATTCACTTCAAATTGTACTTGATAAGTACCCGGAGGTACCTGATTAAACAGATATGCTCCTGCACCTGAAGTATTCAAAGCGGGTAGAGGATTGCCATCAACATCCAGCGCGGTACCTCCTGCTGCAAAAACCAACTCTACCGATATACCGCCTAATCCCGGCTCACCACCGCCTTGCTGGCCATCCCCATTGAGGTCTTCCCATACAAAATCTCCTACCTGGCCTACCAAAAAGTAACCAGCATCTATATTGAATACATCCGTTCCTGATAATGTAATAGGGTCAGCTTCGCCTGTAACCCTATCCGGATCACTGTCTGTTGCTATTGCACCTACTTGTTGTAAAGTGAGGTGCAAGCCCGTAGGATATACACCGCCTGGCTCTGAAAATTCTACTATGTAGTCACCCGGAGGTAAGTCTGCAAATTGATAGACATTATTGGTGTTGACAGGGTTGGTCAAAGCACCCCCTGAAGCGTTGGTAGTAATATTAGCTCCGGTGCCTGCATCCTTAAGGGTTACATTGACGTTTTGAGGACATACACCGTCGCCACCATTCCTTTGTCCATTGCCATTGATGTCATGCCATACAATACCATTGATATTGGCAGAAAGAAATAAGCCCATGAATACATCAGAGAATGATTCATTGGCTGTAATGACTTTTAACTCCGCAGAAGTAACGTATGGAGCTGAGGTAGAAGCATCGCTGTCTACTGTATCATCTGCACCCTGATTCTGTGGAGAAACCCTATGCCTGGCATTTGGAAATGGTGTATTAAACCTTACGTAATAAGTTCCAGGGCCTAAGTTTGCAAATGAATAGGTTCCGCCTAAAATGGTAAGCTGATTGGCTCCGACCTGCAAGCCAGTGGCGTTGTCAATAAGTGAAACACTTACTGCATTTATGCCCACTTCTGACAAATCTTTGATACCGTCGGCATTATCGTCTAACCACACAATACCTTCGATTGTGCCTAATGAATACGCGAAAGTAGTCATCGTTGTAATAAACAACGCTACAAGTAGATGTTTAATCATCTGTTTAATTTTTTATGCTAATTAAAAAAAGTGCAAACAGGAGCCGCTTGCCTTAAGATTGCGTAAAACTACAAAAATCTTTTAATTAAAGTCCAATAATTTAAAAAAACAATGCTTTATTCCGAAAATACGTAATTATAAGAATACTATTTAGTTTTCTGCCCCCCATTCAATTGCTCACGAAATTTAATATTGTAATTATTGTCTACTAAAATGTCTGCTTTTTCTGCATCTCTGCTGATAATGGAGTGCTCAATCTCAAGTACAGATTCTACAAAAGGAGTCAGCGGATCCCTGGCACGTGCAATTCTATTTTGCAATGTGTCGCGGTAATTTCTCTCTAAAAATACTTTTAAATCTACGTCCAGTCCAAGGGTATAAGTACCCTCAACTAATATAACATTGTATACAGAAAAATCAATTTGCTCGCTTTCGATTTCGTTTTCTTCATAATAAACAAGAGGTTTAACAATTGTAGTGCCAAACTTCTTTACCCTGTTTACATGCTCTTGTAATAGGGCAAGATTGACTTCTTGTGGACCTACATTGTTTATATCTTTTAGCCGTTTATTGTGATTGCTGACTGGTGGCAAGAAAAAATAATCGTCCATATGAAATATAAATGCATTGTGACCATTTTCATCCAATACCTTTTTTAATGCAACAGCAAGTGTTGACTTGCCACAGCCCGATTCACCTCCAATAGCGATCGTGTATTTACCACAAATCTGTGAAGAGATTGAATGATATATTTCTCTTGCCGGAGTTAAATGGTGTTGCTTTATGGACAAAATATCACCTATCATTGCATCTGTAAATTGAGAATTTTAATAATATGGTCTTTATTATTTTGAGCCATAAATATACAACCTGCTGCAGAAAAACATAATTCTTTTTTCCCGCAAGGTTTAAAATGCGCAGAATCAATGTACTCGGCAAAAGGTTTTGCATCGTCTTCCAGAAAATGTTTTGAAGACTCAAACAATTTTGATGAAATCTCCGAATGATCATTTACAGTAAGTCCCATTGCAAAAAGTCCCATCATCACCGGCCAAATGCCTCCATTGTGAAAATGGTGAGGATAGTTTTTAAATTGATAAGCATAATTAGACCTTATCTCTTCATAATTTGGATCTCCTTCATTAATTACAGGCCAAAATGCCGGCAATAAATGGTGGCCAAGGCTTGAAAAAATAGTATTCACATAGCCAATTAGGCTATGCAACTTCTCACCCGATGCAAAACCCATCAATAATGCTAAAGCATTTCCCGCAGCATCAAATACCTTATAGACATTGCCCGGATGGAATCCAGTGATAAAAAACCGTTGCGACGCATCGTATTTCAGTTTTGAATGGTAGAGGTCTATCGAATTTTCGTCGGGCCAAAAATTCTTCTGAATAGAAAGCCTGATTCTTTGCGCTTTTACCCTCATTTTATCACTTTCTACAATTTCTGCCCACATCTTCAAAGCCCAATACCTCAATGCATTGTCATAAAGCAAATAGCCATGCAATGGATATTCATCTGCCCAATTGCCACTCAATGGCGTGTAAATCAAATCTCTGCCATTGAACTCCCAGCAATCTAAGACATGAAGAGACTTATATACCTTATCCAATATAGATGACTTAAGGTCCTCATCTTCAAAATTGTGTAAATACAACGCAGCCCCTATAAGCCACCATGTCGTAGCATCAACCCTTCCAGCCAAACTACCATAACTTGCTTTTGTCAAATCAATATTTACATTAGATGGAATTGCGCCTGTTTCGTGTTGAAGTGAAGCAAGGCTAAGGATAGAATTTCTTAAGCCTTGTTTCAATGTTTTATCATCGATCAATAAACCGGCTATACCTGCTATCATTGAATCCCTGGACCATATTCTCCCATAGTTTTCAACATCCTCAGCCAATGCCATAATACCGCTGCTTACTGTAGCTTTGTGCAGAATGGCTGTCGCTTTGTGTAATGTCTGATCTGTATTATCCATTGTTTGCAATTAGATGTAAATATAGAGTTTTTCAATAAAGCAACTTTATAGATTGCTTTTTATCCAGGAAATTTTATTAATTGTGGCGTTTTTATTGGTTATATGCCACGGTTTATAAGCTTTGTCAAAACCAATAATTTTAACATTTTTATCGTTATCTTTGCAGTCCAAAAAGCACAGTATTTTGACGAAGAGCATTATTTTCATTAACGTGGCATTTGTAGCATTGGCAGTGATGCTGTTGCTGGCATCCTGCAGAAAAGACAATGCCTATTATGAAGGAAAGGCCAGGATTTCTGTAAGTACAGATACCCTGAGTTTTGATACTGTGTTTACAAAAGTAGGCTCGTCAACCAAATATTTTAAAGTCTATAACTATGAAAAACAACCGGTAGTCATAGACCTTTCCCTTAAGAAAAATGATGCCCAATTTAGAATAAATGTAGACGGTATAAAAGGGCGGGTTTTTGAAAAAGTAGAAATCCCCTCCAATGACAGCATTTATGTCTTTATCGAAACAACTGTAAATCCTGATGACCCATTGTCTATCAGTCCATTTATCATTGAAGATGAAATCATCATTTCACAAGGACAATCCACCATTAATGTAACCCTTATCGCCAATGGACAAAATGCCAATTACTTGCCAAGGGTCAATGGCCAGGGATTGATAAGTTACTTATCCTGCAATCTCAATAAAGTTAATTGGAATGATGCCAAACCTTACGTTATCTATGGCATACTTGTAATAGATAGTTGTGAGCTGGTCATACCGGCAGGCACTAAGATATATGTGCATGGTGGACTTGCAAAAAGCGACGGCCAATTTTATAGCGACGGCCAAATCATCGTTCTTGCCAATGGAAAAATTACTGTAAAAGGAAGTGCTGAAAAAAAGGTGGAAATACAAGGGGACAGACTTGAAGCAGATTTCAGAGATGTCGCCGGCCAATGGGGCGGTATAAGGATATTTAAAGGCAGCATTAACAATACTATCGAGCATGCAATAATTAAAAATAGCATTATTGGTATATCTATTGATTCTTCTGCATCGCTTAGTATAAAAAGTTCGATAATTAAAAATATCAGTTCTATTGGCTTATACGCTATTCATGCCACATTGTATGCTGACAATATGTTGATTTTTGGCACAGGAAGCAGTGCAATTGCCCTAACTTATGGTGGCAATTACGAATTGAATTATTGTAGTTTTTCAACCGACATCAACCAAGATGAATCGCTTTTGGTCAATAATTACAGATGCACTGATCCGCTTTGTAGCGGGCAAATTCTTACTAATAATTTAAATCTTATCGTTAACAATACAATAATTTCAGGCGGATCAGAAGATGAAATCATACTTGATCCCTTAAAAAAAGAGGACTTAGGCAAAGATGCATTTGATATTAAATTGAGCAATTGCATAGTTAGGGTAAAAGACCTAATTAAAGAAAAAGCTTTTCCCAATTTTTTTGATTACTGCAAAGAATGTTATAACCTTAAATTTAACGATAAATTGTTTTTAGATAAGTCAAATAATGATTATAGGCTAGATACCATGTCTGTAGGACTAAGCAAAGCAATTCCTATACCCGTTATTCCTTTTGATCTATTAGGCAAGAATAGAGATCCATTGAATCCGGATTTGGGTTGTTATGAATTTTAATTTTTACAATTATTTATGCAAAGCAAATGTTTGAGATATATTTAAAACTTGGCTTTCAACATATACTCGATCTCAATGCATATGACCATATTTTATTCATTATGGCACTGTGTGCTGTTTATGTCTTAAAAGAGTGGGCTAAAGTTTTGGCACTTGTAACGGCATTTACCGTAGGTCATTCCATTACTTTGGCATTGTCCGCATTCAATATAATACGAATCAATCCTTCAATAATAGAAATACTGATACCACTAACAATAATTTTAACAGGCTTATCCAATATATTCAACAATACCGGCCTTGCAAAAAGAACCGGCATTTTATATTTTGCAGCTTTGTTTTTTGGGCTGATCCATGGCATGGGTTTCTCCAACTACCTCAACGCTTTGCTA
Organism: Saprospiraceae bacterium; assembly: GCA_043755305.1. Taxonomy (GTDB): domain Bacteria; phylum Bacteroidota; class Bacteroidia; order Chitinophagales; family Saprospiraceae; genus JADKBO01. The sequence goes on along the minus strand of JAYUTD010000239.1, from coordinate 24,561 downwards.
GGCGAAGAAGAATCCGTGGTATGGCCCCTATTTGGGTTTAATTTAGGCGTAGAATGTGGACAAATTGTAGTAGTCTCTTTATCCATGGTACTTAGTTACATATTTCATAGCATGCTTAACTTTTCCAATAGGTATTGGACAGTAACCCTATCATTAGCAGCAATCATAGTAGCTGTTTACCTATTACTTAAGCAATTATGAGGTCAATAATGCCTTTCGGATTCCTTTTGTTTAACCTTCTTACCAGTATTGGTACCAATACTAAGAAGCAAGCTTTTATTTTCAGTAAAAAAAGAGAAAACTGCTTTGTAAGACCTAAAGCCAAAAGTAGTGGATAATATATATGATGTAATAATAATAGGAGGAGGCGCAGCAGGTTTTTTTACAGCAATACAATGTAAAGAACATAACCACAACCTCAATGTATTGATACTTGAGCAGTCAAAGAATGTCCTTAATAAAGTAAGGATATCAGGTGGAGGCAGATGCAATGTAACCAATTCCGTTTGGGAACCACATGAACTTGTAAAATATTATCCAAGAGGTGAAAGAGAATTGCTGGGACCATTCTCAAAATTTGGCTGTGGGGATACAATGGCGTGGTTTGAAGACAAGGGTGTGGCCCTAAAAATCGAGGATGATGGCCGGGTATTCCCGGTATCTGACAATTCTGAATCCATTGCGGCATGCCTGTTAAAGCAAGTACATATCAATGGGATAAAAGTAAAGACAAATACAAAGGTCAAAGACTTTAGCATAAAAGAGAATAAATTTATAGCGCATGGCACGCACGAGGACTTTCATTGCACGAAATTGATGATTGCACCGGGAAGCAGTCCTTTCTTTTGGGAGATGTTAAAAACAAAAGGATACACAGTCGTACAGCCTCTGCCTTCGCTTTTTACTTTTAATACAAAAGACCCCAGATTAAGCGGATTGATGGGATTGTCTGTAGCTGATGCAGTAGTCAAAGTCAATGGTACTTCCTTGAAAAGCAATGGGCCTTTGCTTATCACTCATTGGGGATTGAGCGGGCCGGCCATCCTTAAACTAAGTGCCTGGGGTGCACGAATATTAAGTGCGTTGCAATATAAATTTTCACTATCCATAGATTGGCTTCCCCAATATACAGACGAAGAGATTAAAAAAATGAAAAACAGTTTTGGGTCAAAGACAATTTTAGCAAATCCCATAGGCAATATACCACTGAGATTGTGGAAAAGTCTACTGTCTGATAGTGCTGAAAGTAATGAAGGATCCAAATGGGCTGATGTACGAAAAGAGGCACTGGATGATTTGATCTCGTGTCTCAAAGATTGTCAACTTGAAATAAATGGCAAGAGTACATTCAAGGAAGAATTTGTCACCGCTGGCGGTATCGATTTAAAGCAAATTAATTTTAATACCTTTGAGAGTAAAATACACAAAGGACTTTATTTTGGCGGCGAGATCATCGATATAGATGCCATAACAGGAGGCTTTAATTTTCAAGCTGCCTGGACTGCAGGGTATTTGGCCGGGAAGGCCATAGCGTTATAAGTTTTGAAACCAAACTTTATACACTATAAATTGTTGATTAAAAATCAGTTGTAAGTAAATGGAACAAAAAAATAAAAAGATAGATTTAAAAGTACTTGGCAAAGTGATTGCAATGGCCATGCCTTACAAGAAATTGTTTTATTTGTGTATAGTTCTAGCTTTGTTATTGGCTCCAATAAGTAGCCTCCTTCCCTATATAGTCAAATCAATTGTAGATGACTATATTTTAGTTAAAAAGTTTGATGGCCTGCTCATGATGTGTGGTTTATTCACATTGGTGCTTATGGTCAATGTAGTCATGCGCTATTACTTTTTATACTATCTGGCAGATCTTGGACAGAAAGTACTCAAAGACCTTCGCATCAAAGTATTTAAGCATATTACAGATTTGAGGCTTAGCTACTTTGACCAGACACCAATAGGCACATCTACAACCAGAACCATCAATGATATCTCCTCTATAAATGAAGTTTTTACCCAGGGTGTGATTACAATATTTGCAGATTTTCTAGCTGTCATCACAGTGCTTGGCATTATGTTTTATACAAGTCCGCAATTGACTTTTATAAGCTTATTGACCCTTCCTTTGCTTGTGATTGCTACCTATATTTTTAGTAAAAAAGTCAAAGGATCCTACGAAAGAGTGAGAAGCGCCCTAGCTACTATGAATTCTTTTTTACAAGAACGGATTACAGGCATGCGTATCGTTCAGATATTTAATGCCGAAAAACAAGAGGGCCTGAAATTCAAAAATATTAATAGAAACTATACCTCGGCCAATCTTGATTCTGTACTTTATTACTCCATCTTTTTTCCGGTAGTAGAATTGATTTCTGCTATTTCACTTGCCTTGATGGTCTGGATAGGAGCCAAAGCATACTTAGACAACACGGTTACTTTTGGTGCATTGGTTGCCTTTCCACTTTATATTGATTTATTGTTTAGGCCTGTAAGAATGGCTGCCGACAAATTCAATACATTGCAGATGGGATTGGTGGCGGCAGAGCGGGTATTTAAATTGATAGAAAGTGAGGAGGTCATACCCAATGAAGGCACATTGATAAAGAAAAAATTGGATGGAAAAGTCGAGTTTAAAAAAGTAAATTTTGCATATGACAACGAAAATTATGTATTACATAAGGTAGATTTTAAAATTGAACCCGGCCAAACAATGGCAGTAGTAGGAAGCACAGGTTCCGGCAAAACAACCATTATCAATATCATGAACCGTTTTTATGACATACAAAGTGGAAGCATACTGCTAGATGGTATCGATATCAAAGAATTTGAACTAAAATCATTGCGCAAAAGAATAGCAATCGTACTTCAAGATGTATTTTTATTTGATGGCACTGTATTTGAAAACATAACGTTGAGGGACGAAACGATTTCTCTTGAATCTGTAGTGGAAGCAGCAAAGACTATTGGTGCCGATGCATACATAGAAAAATTTCCCAACCAGTATAATTTTCAAATCACCGAAAGGGGCAATAACCTGTCAGTAGGGCAGAGACAGTTGATTTCTTTTGTAAGAGCATTGGTAATCAATCCGGATATTTTAATTCTCGATGAAGCAACCAGTAGCATCGACAATGAGACAGAATCAGTCATTCAATTCGCCATCGAAAAATTGATAGAAAAAAGAACTTCAATTATTATTGCACACAGATTGTCAACCATTAAGAATGCAGATATCATTTTGGTAATGGATCAGGGCAAGGTAGTGGAAATGGGCACTCATGAGGACTTGCTAAATATTAGCGACGGCAGATACAAAGAATTGTCAGACCTTCAGTATGTCGCACCATTATTAAATTGAAGCCAATAGGCTGTTAATGTTATGAGAAGTGACGTTTGTTCCCTTTTTCGCTGCATTTATCGATAATTTTCTTTGGATAGAATTATATTCACTTTATATTTGTTTACAATTAAAAGACAAAGCATGACTATATATAAAGAATTCAATTTTGGTAGTAGAAACAACCCAATGGGCAATTTCGGTCCTCTTATTGGTTTGGTTTTATTTGTTTTCATAATGTACTTTCTTATTACAGGATTGTTTAAAATATTAAGCGTTGCGGCACCTTTCTTACTGATTGGAGCCCTCTTGCTTGACTATACGGTAATCACAGATTATGCCAAATTTATATTTAAATTATTAAAAGAAAATCCTCTGTTCGGGCTTTTAGCCATCTTACTTACTATCGTAGGAATTGCGCCGGTATCTGGTTTTCTCTTTTTCAAAGCCTGGGCTAGAAGAGGTTTAAAAAAGCACATAAGCAATGTTGAAAAAGAATATAGATATGAAGCTTATGAAGAAGTCAAACCGGAGGAAGATGACTTTCTTATTTTACCCAAAATAGAAAAGCCTCAGGAAGTAAAAAGAAACACTTCAGATGGCAACAAAGACAATGAATACGGAGACTTGTTTAAATAAAGAATGTACACAGAGGGTTATGTAGTTTGACTCTCACTGAGAATGCAGAGGTTTTTATTTCTCACAGAGTGCACGGAGTACACAGAGAGATGTATACTTTGCAGTTTTAAAAAACCAAAGCTTTAATCCAGCACAATTTTATCACCATTGCTATCTTTAAACTCATATTGCAAAAGTGGAAAAGATGTATCTTCGTGGACTTTAATCCAGGACGAATACTTTAAGTACCAGCTTCTTTGTTTTTTATAAAATTTCTCCTGAATATAGGACTTGATTATTGGATGTACATGTAACGTAAGTTTGGGCTTGTTCATGTTTTGCATAATAAAGTCAAGGTCTCTTTCGATGCTATCTGTAATAAGGATAGAAGGGCCGGCTTTACCTGTCCCGTTGCAATTAGAGCAAGTTTCTTGTGTATCGAATTGAACAGCTGGTTTTACCCTTTGTCGGGTAATCTGCATAAGCCCAAATTTGCTCAAGGGCAAGACTGTATGTTGTGCTTTATCGTTAAGCATATAGTCTCTCATGGAGTTGAATAGTGTTACCTTATGCTCCGGATTTCTCATATCAATAAAATCTATGACTATAAGTCCGCCAATATCTCTTAACCTTAGTTGACGGGCGATTTCTTCTGCCGCCTCAGTATTGATTGTAAGCGAGGCATCATCTTGCTCTTTCTTCATCATCTTAGGGCCACTATTGACATCAACTACATGCATCGCCTCCGTTTGCTCGATTACTACATAAGCTCCGCTGGATAGTGTAGAAGTTTTTCCAAAAGCTGATTTGATCTGACGAGTGATTTCAAACTGGTCAAAAATAGGTTTGGTGCCTTTGTGTAAATGAAGAATTTTTACTTTGTCAGGAGCAATTGATTTTAGGTATTCTTTGACACTATCGTGCATTTCCTTAGAATTGACTACAATCTTTGTAAAATTGCCACTCAATAAGTCTCGAAGTATGCTGGAAGTTTTGTCAAGTTCTGAAAGCAATCTTTGTGGTTCTTTGGCATTTCTCAGCTCGTCAAATATGACTTCCCATTTGTCGGTAAGGTCTTTGATTTCTGAGTGAAGATCTGCTACCTTCTTACCCTCTGCTGCTGTTCTTACAATAACCCCAAATTTTTTTGGTTTGATACTTTCAATCAATAGCTTTAGTCTTTTTCTTTCTTCGCTGTTGGCTATTTTTTTTGAAACGGCAACACTATCAGAGAAAGGAGTCAGTACTAAAAATCTGCCCGGTATTGTAATCTCACAACTTAATCTAGGGCCTTTTGTAGATATTGGTTCTTTTAAAACCTGTACCAAAACATTTGTAAATTTCGGAAAAACAACTTCTATTTTTCCATTTTTGAGATTGTCTTCTTCTTGTTCAAAATTGTCAAGGTAGGGAGAATTGTGGTTTTTGTTGATTACCATATTGGTAAACTTTATCAAAGACTTAATTTGGGGCCCTAAATCTGTATAATGTAAAAATGCATCCTTTCTTGGTCCTATATCAAGAAATGCAGCATTGAGGCTAGGCATTGTCTTTTTGATTTGACCTAGAAATATATCACCAACAGAAAAATTCACTGTAGTCTTTTGACGGTGAATTTCAACAAGTTTTCCATTCTCCAATAAAGCAATTTCTACTTCTGTTGGACTAGAATTTATGATTAACTCTTTTTCCAATGTTTTAATATTAAACAACTATAGAGTATACTAATGGTAAGTATACCCGTTAAAAGTAGAGAGTGGAGTATAAAGAAGAGTTTGATATCGGTCTACAGGATTATTAGTGTAGGGTGAAGCAATAAAGGCTTCACCCTCACAAAAAATTTACCTTAGACTATTTCTTTTTCTTATGTCTGTTTTTTCTAAGTCTCTTTTTTCTTTTGTGAGTAGCTATCTTATGTCTTTTTCTTTTTTTTCCACAAGGCATGTGATAAAATTTTAAATATTATAAATTATTGTTTCAAACATTTTTTCTTGAAAACCTCCGCATTTTGTACATCATTTGCCAGCCCATAGGCCTCGGCAAGTAAGCACAAGGTGGTTTTGTTTTTACTATCCAACTTCAGCGCTTGGTTTAATCTTTCCAATGCTTTGTCTATTTGATTGGTTTTTAAGGCCAATCTGGCCAACTGGGTGAGAACACCTATATTGTCCGGATATTTTGTATTCAACTCACGCAGCATTAGGATACCCTTCATTGGATTGTCTTGAGAAGGTCGCTCTACATAACACAAAGCCATATTGATCTGATGGTCAATATTGCTCGGGTTAAGCGATATAGCATTTTCAAATGCTTTTATTGCCCTTGATTTACAAAACTCTTTTGTTTTTTCATCAGTAGCAGTCTTTATGCCAAAAACATAAGTTGTGCCTGCAATAGACCACGCATCTTCAGTATTGCTTTTTGTAGCAATTTCTTCTGCATAATGACCCGAAACTGCCGCATGTCCGCACTTGTACCATTCACTTGCCAAAAGCTTTAGGGTAGCTTGCCGATTGGCAGTGTCCTTTTCAAGTTGGGCCGTCATGGTCTCTAATGTGCTAAGTTGATTTTGTGTCAATTTTTTTTTTGCTTCGTTGATGATATTCTGTATACCAGTTACCTCCATCGAAAGTGCTCTGGACTTTTCCAGGGCTTGTATGTTTTTTGATTTGGTTTCACAACCAAAGTACATTGTCAGAAATGCAACAATGGAAAAAGCAATTAAAATAAATTGGTATTTATTGAGTTGCATTAGCATCAATGTTATTCTTCATTGCCTTCGTCCACAGGAGCAGAAGTAACCTTTTCTTTTACTTGCTCAACAAATACCTTTGCAGGTTTGAAAGAAGGAATAAAATGCTCCGGAATCTCTATTGCTTTGTTTTTCTTAATGTGTCTTCCGATTTTCTTAGCTCTTTTTTTGATTACATAAGAACCAAATCCTCTTATATAAACATTCTCGCCTTTTGACAAAGTTTCTTTTACTTCATTGAAGAAAGACTCTAAAGTTACTAATACATCTACTTTTGCAACTCCGGTCTTATCGGCTATCGAAGCTACCAAATCAGCTTTTCTCATTTTTAAATCTTATTTTTATTTGTGTTATAAAGTATTCTCTTCGCTACTTTGCTTTTATGCTGAACCTACAGTTTAGGTTCAATATTAAGCAGTTATCTTTTTTTAAAGAACCGCAAATGTCTAAATATTTTGCAAATTAAGAAAAGTTTTTCAGTTTTTTTTTCCACATTTTTAATTTTTTATCCAAAATAAGAAGTTCATTTACAATTACTTACTGCATTTGCTTATCTTTTAAATAAGCCATTAGTGTATGAAAAACAAAATTTAAATTCAAATATTGGAGAAATATTAAACTTCAATAAGGTAAATTTGCATTTTTAAAATTTTTTACCAAATTTTATGTGGTCAATGAAAGAACTCTTTGGACATGAGTTACTTAGAATAGGCGCTTTCACTTTGAGTCTTGGAAACCTGATTTATGCAGCCATTATTTTGATCGTTGCTAGGATTCTGGAAGCTTCTCTCTATAAATTGTTCATCAAAAATTATGTGAAAAAGCGGGAAGCCGATCCGGGAAGGATATTCGCAATATCAAGAATCTTCAAATATATCATCTATTTTGTAGCAATCCTTCTCATCCTGAAGACTTTCGGTGTGCAATTGTCTGCCATCATTTTGGGTTCCGCAGGATTACTCGTAGGCCTTGGCCTTGGATTACAAACTACATTTACAGATCTTTTATCAGGTATTATATTATTGGTAGAAGGCAATATTGCTGTAGGTGATATTGTAGTCATAGACGGTATGGTAGGCGTTGTAAAAAACATCAAACTTCGCACCACTGAAATCAAGACAAGAGACCTTGTCTTCATCATCGTACCCAATTCAAAATTGGTTGGCAACAATGTCACCAACTGGAGCCACAACGAATCTCCGGCAAGATTTCATGTAGATGTCAATGTGCAGTACAAAGAAGACATAGAACTCGTAGAAAAGGTCTTGCTCAATAGTGTCAATGCTGTGCCTGATATCGTCCAAAATCCAAAACCACAAGTACAAGTTATGGATCTGGGTGAATATGCCATAAAAGTACGGTTGTATTTCTTTTCTGATGAATTGTTTTTGATGGAAAAAGTATTGAGCGACTTGCGAAAAAAAGTAATCCTAGACTTGAGGGCCAACAAGATTGAGATACCCTATCCAATTAAGGAGGTACGGATGGGTGGAAAGTGATATTTTTAGTTTCGTTTACCTTAAATCAAGTGTACTGTATTTTATAAAGCTGCGGGGCCTGCTTTCCCTTATAGTATTTGAACTATAACATAAAACATGTTTGCTATGCCTTATAACTTTTGAGCAATGCTTTATAGTATTTGAGCTATGTCTTATAACATGTTTACTATCCTTTAAAACTAATTTGCTATGCTTCTTAGCATCTTTGCTATGCTTCTTAGCATCTTTGCTATGCTTCTTAGCATCTTTGCTATGCTTCTTAACTAGTTTGTTATGCTTCATGGCATATTTGCTATGCTTCATAGCATAGTTATTATGCTTCATAGCTAGTTTGCTATGCTTCTTAGCATCTTTGCTATGCTTCTTAACTAATTTGTTATGCTTCATGGCATATTTGCTATGCTTCATAGCATATTTATTATACTTCATAGCTAGTTTGCTATGCTTCTTAACTGGTTTGTTATGTTACATAGCAAGTTTGTTATGCTTTATAACTAGTTTGTTATGCTTTATAGCTAGTTTGTTATGCTACAATAGCTGAAAAAAAGTACATAATTTGGCAATTTTTGATACTATTGGGTAGGATTTTTGTTTTTGGCTTTATGCATTTTCGTAAGCATTGTATATGGTTGAAGTCGGAGACATTTTAACGGCTCGGTTTTGAGGGAGCCTTTTTAGAACGTGGTGATTCTACAGATAAATATTTTAAAAATTTTATGCCGACACTATTTTATATATATATTTATGGCATGAAAACACTTTTAAAGCTGTGCATTGTTTTTTTATCCTTAGACCAGATGGTTTTTGCCCAGGAATATAGTTTTACGACAAAAGATTTAAAACTAACCATATCCTCTCTTGGCAAAGTGACTGAGCTTATGGATATAAGCAACAGTACTAACTATGCCCAAGGCATGCCGCCTGCAATTGTGTCGATCATGGTTAATAAGGAGATCATTGCCCCTTCATCTGCATCGTACAACAGTAAATCCAATATTTTGCATCTTTCGTTTCCCAACGGTGCAACTGCAAAAGTAAAAGTCATCTCAAAACCAAGTCATTTTAGTTTTGAACTTTCAGCATTGAAAAGCGTGGATTATGTAGAAGCAGTAGTGTGGGGGCCCTATTCTACTATCCTCAACAAAAGTGTGGGGGAAACCATCGGCGTAGTACAAAATGACGACTATACCCTTGGAATTTTAGGGCTTAACCCAAAGACTTTGGGCGGCTATCCATGGAATGACAACGATCATATGCCGCAGGTGGAGATTTATGCACAGGAAAATTTTGACGTGTATAAAAAATCTGGGCGGGGTGTCTTGTATTCCGTAGAAGCTGCAAAACCAACACCGGAAGGAAGCAGCTTGCAGGCCTTTACCCGTAATAGAGACAAAGACCGCGAGATTCAAAATTGGGGTTTTCCAAAATTTATTGCACCTGCTTACAATGATGGCGGCCTTATAGGTTCAAAAATTGCCATTTATGGTACAAAGACATCCACTACGCTTGACCGCATAGGCGAAATAGAAGTAGCCGAAGGGCTTCCTCACCCCATGATTGATGGGCAATGGATTAAAAAATCAAGAATCATTAATGCCTCTTATCTTATTGTAGATTTTTCTGAAGACAATATCGACCAGGTGCTTGACATCACACAGAAGGTTGGCTTCAATTACCTATACCATGGGGATCCTTTTGAAACCTGGGGACACTATCCGCTGCGCAAAAAGTATTTCCCAAATGGATTAAGTAGTCTGAAAAAATGTGTGGAAAAAGCCAACCAAAAAAACATTCAAATTGGCACCCACACCCTTACCAATTTTATCAATACTGACGATGCATATGTGTCGCCAATTCCGGATAAGCGATTGGCAAAATTGGGCTATTCAAAACTGACAAACAATATTGGCAAAGACCAATCTGAAATTACAGTATATTCAAACGAACCTTTTAAACACTATGAAAAGAGCAACTTAAAAGCCATTCAGATTGGAAATGAAATAATACGGTTTGGCACAGTTACGGAGCAAGCACCTTATGTCCTTACCGATTGTCAACGTGGTGATTTTGGTACCACAGCAGCCGAACATAAGACCGATGATGAAGTGGCCATGTTGCTCGACCATGGCTATAAAGTATTTTTAGGCAATGCCGCTCTGAATAAAGAGATTGCAGAAAACATTGCCGATATTTTTAATGAGACAGGCATTAGAATGCTGGACTTTGACGGGCATGAAGGAACACATTCCACAGGTATGGGCAACTATGGCGAAGCGCTATTCGCAAAACACTGGTATGACCGACTCAATGATAGCATTAAAAAACATTTTGTCCTGGGTTCCAGTCGATCGGGACATTTCTTTTGGCATTACTATTCGCGAATGAATTGGGGTGAGCCCTGGTATGCCGGCTTCCGGGAAAGTCAAACAGAATACCGACTGCTCAATCAGGTCTATTTCAAACGCAACTATATGCCCGGCATGCTAGGATGGTTTAAAATGACGCCATACACTACCATCGAAGACATTCACTGGTTGATGGCCCGCTCCGCAGGGTATAATGCGGGATTCGCATTGGTGACCGATCTGGAAACAATCAATAAAAACGGTTATTCCGCACAAATAATGGCTGCGATGAAGCTTTGGGAACAAAGCCGGCTCAAAGGTCTTTTTTCCAAAGAGCAGGAAAGCCGAATGCAAGGTGTGAAAACAGAATTTAGATTAAGCCAAAACAAAGACAATACCCTTTCCCTTACCGAGGTATTTTCTGATAAATTTGTACACACCCAAAAAACAGTACAACCCGGAGAACCTGTATATTCTACATTTGAGTTTGACCACCAAATAAATGAACAGCCGTTGAAGTTTATTATAACTGCCACCGATGCCGATGCTTCCAGTATTGAAATGGAAATTGACAATTACAAAAGTGTACATTTTGAAATCAAAATGAACAAGGGAGATGTCCTGAAATATGAGGGTGGAAATACAGCAATCCATTATTCCAAAACATGGCAAAAAATCAATGAATTTCCTATTGACCCAAAGCAGGTCATGCTTAAATCAGGCAAGCACCGCCTCCATTTTTCCTGTCAGTTTGAAAACCCTGATGACAAGCCTTCGATACACTTAGAAACTATGGTTGAGGGCAATACGGAGATAATAAAGCAGAGGTGAGAGTGAATACATTGGGCCATGTTTTTATCACTGGGTTCATGAGAGAATAAATTAGTTTTAGAGGGGATTGTAATTGGTTTGTACTTTTTTATAAAAACGCATATTGGTTTTGTATATGGGATAAAAATTTATAAGGTGGGAATTCAAAATAAAAAAAGGCCCTCAATAATGAGAGCCTTTTCCTCGCGGACTGGACGGGACTCGAACCCGTCCCCAACGCAGTTGGGGATGACAGGGCGGCATTCTAGCCAGCCGATCTGCCAATCTGATTTAGTTTACTTAAAATAAGCTGCTCTATTTGCTCATGGCTATATTTTTTTAATTTTTTCTCCCTTACCAAAGCAGCCTTTTTTGATTCATATGACTGAATGTATACCAAATCCCATGGTACTTTGTTTGATGTATAACTGGATTCTTTGTTATTATGCGATTTAAGCCGCTTTATTGGATCTTCGGTGTATCCTTTGTAATAGGATCCATCAATTTGACTCTGGATGATATAAACAAAGTACATTTTATCTTCTCTATTTTCCATATAAAAAAGTCTCAATTTTAAGAGCATTCTACTTGTCCACTACAATGTTGGAAGGGACTCGAACCCGTCCCCAACTTCGTTGGGGATGACAGGGCGGCATTCTATCCAGCTGATCTACCAATCCACATTAAGCTCTGATTCAAAATAAAAAAGACCCTCAAAATGAGAGCCTCTTTACCTGCGGACTGGACGGGACTCGAACCCGCGACCTCCGCCGTGACAGGGCGGCATTCTAACCAGCTGAACTACCAATCCAATAATCCATACCTTTCATCGAAAAGCGTTGCAAAAGTATTATTATTTTTCATTTTTTATAGCTTTTTGATAAAATATTTCACAAAATAGTACCGGATGGATTAAAAAAGATCGATTATGACTACCTTCGCATCTTTGTTGATAACCAAAAAAATTCTTTAATATGGTATTTCTTGAATTTGAAAAACCCCTTGAAGTGCTTTATGAGCAGCTTGACAAAATCAAAGAAGTAAGCGATGGTGGCGTCATCGATGTATCTGACAAAATAAAAGAACTCGAAGAAAAAATTCATAGTACCAAAATTGAAATCTATGCCAACCTCAATGGCTGGCAAAAAGTACAGTTGTCCCGGCATCCGGAAAGACCGTATACTTTGTTTTATATAGACCATATGTTTACCAATTTTATAGAACTACATGGGGATAGAACATTTGGTGACGACAAAGCTATAGTAGGCGGTTTGGCAAAGCTGGAAGAGCAATCTGTAATGGTCATCGGACACCAAAAAGGCATCAATACCAAGATGCGCCAATACAGAAATTTTGGCATGGCCAATCCCGAAGGATACCGCAAAGCCCTTCGATTGATGAAATTGGCCGAAAGGTTCAACATGCCTGTCATATGTTTGATAGATACACCTGGTGCTTATCCCGGGCTTGAAGCGGAAGAACGCGGACAAGCTGAAGCAATAGCAAGAAATCTATTTGAAATGGCCCAGCTAAAAGTGCCTATTCTTTGCTACATTATAGGTGAAGGTGCATCAGGCGGAGCGCTTGGTATAGGTCTTGGCGACAAGGTGTTTATGCTCGAAAATACATGGTATACCGTAATCTCTCCGGAGTCTTGCTCGTCTATATTGTGGCGCAGTTGGGACTACAAAGAAACTGCTGCAGATGCACTAAAACTGACCGCTGATCACATGCTGAGTTTTGGACTTATAGATGATATCGTCAAAGAACCTGTAGGTGGGGCACATACTGACCCAAAAGCTATGGCCAAAACCCTCAAATCACATATCATTCAGGAACTACAGCCTTTGCTGGCAATGAATGTGGATGACAGAATCGTCACCAGAATAGAAAAATACAGCAAAATGGGTGAATATGAGGAGGCGCAAATCCCTCAACCAGAAAAAAGCAAGGCAGAAAAAAGCAAAGCAGAAAAAAGTAAAGCGGCTAAATAGAGAGGGTTTTTTAAATTTATATTTTCACTCTATATATATTATTGAATATCAATTATTTTAGAATTAAATATTGTAAATATTTTTTTTGTCAATGAATATTCATTTTGTTAAACCGAAGCATAAATGGCCTTAATGAATAAGCCGTTAAAAAATCGTTTTTAAAATCGTTAAGAAGCCAAAACTGTATGAGCATCTTAATGGAGTCAAAGGCAGAATTTAAAAAAGACTTTATGATTTGGTTCTCCACTTTAGGATGACTGAACGATGCGTTGCAAAATTGTGCTACTCAAGCACAATTTAGTTCAGTTACCGAACAAAACTTTGTGAGGCTTATATTAGTAAAATCATAAAGTCTTTTTGTACGATTTATTATTCACACGAATTGCTATATTGTCAATAATCAAGCTCATTTGGTTTTATGCCACATCTCATAGTCTTTTTGTTGTTGTACATCATCTATAGGCACCTCTCTCAATGGTTCGCAAAGCTGCAATACATTGTGGCATTCTTTGGCTAGGTCCTGGTATATTTTTGTCCCTTTGCTTTTCCACAATATCATGTCATCGCTGACTTCTTTTATTATTTTAGCCGGATTGCCGACCACCATGCTTCTTGCCGGAATAGTTTCCCCCGCTTTTATAAAACACAATGCCCCAATGATGCAATTGTCACCAATGGTTACGTCATCCATTACCACACTATTCATTCCCACCAGAATATTATTGCCCAAGGTAGCACCATGGATGATAGCCCCATGACCGATATGGCAATTTTCTCCCAAGGTAACCGTGACGCCGGGAAACATATGGATGGTACAATTCTCCTGCACATTGGATCCATCTCCTATGATAATCTTGCCAAAATCGCCCCTTATAGCAGCGCCGGGCCCAACATAAACATCCCGACCTATGATTACATGCCCTGTGACCGTTGCTTGCGGATGGATGAAAGCACTTTCATGGATTACTGGTACTATGCCTTTGAAACTGTAGATCATGTGTGTAATTTTTACAAAAGTATAAAGATCTTAAGATTATTTCCTTAAGTGACCATCTCATTTTCTTTTTACAGTTTGTCGTATAAATCAACTGACCATTATACCAAAAGTGTGTATTATCAAATTCCACTTTTTAAAATCATTCCTTTATTTTACCTCTCAAGAGAGCCAAAGGCATGATTAAAAAGACTTTATGGTTTGGTTCTCCACTTTAGGATGACTAAACGATGCGAAGCAAAATTGTGCTTAGTAGCACAATTTAGTTTAGTTACCGAACAAAACTTTGTGAGGCTTATTGTAATAAACCATAAAGTCTTTTTTAGCGCTATCCATTGTGCACACATACCAAAACATTATTGGATAATTTCTGTTATTTGATCTACCTTTGCGTCCAATTTTAAACAATTCATCTTATCATGAACACAAATTTTCTCAAAGCCCTCGGCCTCAAGGCAATAAATGCCGGCACATCCACAGGCATTAAATCACTCGCTTCCCGAAAATACATTACATCCTACTCACCAGTAGATGGCAAAGAAATAGGCAAAGTAAGCCAAACATCAGAAGCTGACTATGAAAAAGTAATCCAGACAGCACAGACGGCATTTACTGAATGGTCTGCATGGCCGGCACCCAAAAGAGGCGAAGTCGTAAGACAATATGGCGATGTACTCAGAAAATACAAAGACCCATTGGGCAAGCTTGTTTCTTATGAAATGGGCAAGTCGCTTCAGGAAGGCTATGGTGAAGTGCAGGAAATGATCGACATCTGTGATTTTGCCGTAGGGCTTTCCAGACAATTGTATGGCTTGACCATGCACTCCGAAAGACCGTCACATAGGATGTACGAGCAGTGGCATCCGATCGGTATAGTAGGTGTCATATCGGCGTTCAACTTTCCGGTAGCCGTATGGTCTTGGAATGCCATGATAGCCCTCATCTGTGGTGATGTAGTGGTATGGAAAGGAAGCGAAAAAACTCCATTGTGTTCAGTCGCTTGCCAAAATCTATTTGCATCTGTATTAAAAGCCAATGGCGTACCTGAAGGTGTAAGTTCTATCGTCACCGGTGATTATACCATCGGTCAGAAGATGTCTCAAGATACCAGGATACCATTGATCTCCGCTACCGGCAGCACACGTATGGGCAAGGCAGTAGCACAAGTGGTAGCCGCAAGATTGGGCAAGAGCTTACTCGAATTGGGTGGCAACAATGCTGTCATCGTGACAGCCAATGCAGATTTATCCTTGGTACTTACAGGCTCAGTATTCGGTGCAGTGGGCACTGCAGGACAGCGCTGTACCAGTACCAGAAGACTTATTGTACATGCCGATGTATATGACAAAGTAAAAACAGCTCTCGTCAAAGCATACAAACAAATCACCATAGGCAATCCGCTGGATGTGAAAAATCATGTAGGTCCATTGATCGACAATACTGCAGTAGATACATATATTGACGCCCTTGCACAAGCCAAAAAAGATGGTGCCAAAGCGCTGGTCAAAGGAGGAATAGTAGAGGTGAAAGGATATAGAAATGGCTCTTATGTGCAACCGAGTGTCTTCGAAGCAAGCAATGACATGCCTATCGTACAAAAAGAAACATTTGCCCCAATCCTTTATTTGATAAAATACGAAGGTGGTGTAGAAAATGCCATAAAAATACAAAATGACGTACCTCAAGGGCTGTCTTCCGCCATCATGACAACCAATCTCAGAGAAGCAGAGTTGTTTCTTTCTGCACACGGCAGTGACTGCGGCATAGCCAATGTCAATATTGGTACGAGCGGCGCCGAAATAGGTGGTGCCTTTGGAGGCGAAAAAGAGACAGGTGGCGGCCGGGAGTCGGGCTCTGATGCATGGAAGGCGTACATGAGAAGACAGACCAATACCATCAACTACAGCACCAAATTGCCTTTGGCACAAGGTATAAAGTTTGATTTCTAAGCCTTTGGGCGGAATCAAAGGCATTATTAAAAAGACTTTATGGTTTGGTTCTCCACTTTAGGATGACTGAACGATGCGTAGCAAAATTGTGCTACTAAAGCACAAATTAGTTCAGTTACCGAGTAAAACTTTGCGAGGCCAATAGAATTGAAAACCATAAAGTCTTTTTAGTGCAAATTGTTATTCACACTCTCATTAGTATTGGGTATTTTCAACCAATAATTCTATTATATTTGCGCACTATTTAGGGTCTGCTGATAAATCGTTAACCTATGATTCACTTTCTCTTTCAAATTGACAGGTTTGAGTGATTTCTGTGATTTCAACAGGCCTTACTATATAAATTCTATTTATTCATTCATAATATTGACCTAATTTGAAATCATTATTATCTGCAATTTCTATTGTAATCACATTCTTAGTCTTATCGTGTAGCAGCAATAAGAAACTTGTAGTGCCCATTGAACCTGAATACGAGAGCGTAATGTTAGATACACTCACAGTAATAGGTGATAAAGAAAATCCCGCCGAAAGTG
This sequence comes from Saprospiraceae bacterium, assembly GCA_043755305.1. Classification (GTDB taxonomy): domain Bacteria; phylum Bacteroidota; class Bacteroidia; order Chitinophagales; family Saprospiraceae; genus JADKBO01. Next base: position 7,727 of record JAYUTD010000239.1, on the reverse strand, counting down.
ACGAAGAAATAGCAATGAATCCATATCAGGCTTCTGCTACACGCTTATTTGATTTGATCCATACCAAATTAAATTTGAAATTTGACTGGCAAAAGCAATTGGTCATAGGACTGGCAGACCTCGATTTAAGTCCATTGGCCTATGCGCAGGACAGTTTAATACTCGATGCAAAAGGCATGGAAGTCAACAGTGTCAGTCTAAGGGAAAAAAATGAAAAGTTGACTTTTAGAAATACAGGAAGCCAACTCATCATAAAATTAGATAAGACTTACTTACCTAAAGACCTTTTAAAAATAAATATAGATTATACCGCAAAACCTGATGAAGGTCCTAAAGGCGGAAGCGCTGCCATCACTTCAGACAAAGGATTGTTCTTTATCAATCCTACCAATGAAGAAGCAGGTAAACCTCAGCAAATATGGACGCAAGGAGAAACAGAAAACAATTCCCGGTGGTTTCCTACTATTGACAAACCCAATGAGAGATGTACCCAGGAACTGACCTTGACGGTAGAAGATAAATACGTTACGTTGTCCAATGGTAAATTGGTGTCTTCCAAGAAAAATGCAGACGGGACAAGGACAGATTACTGGAAACAAGACAAGGCCCATGCGCCTTATTTGTTTATGGTGGCAGTAGGTGATTATGCTGTGGTTCAGGATAAATGGCAAGACATTACTTTACAATACTATGTAGAAAAGCCATATGCTCCATATGCAAAACAAATCTTTAACCATACACCTGAAATGCTCAGTTTTTTTTCTGATCTTTTTCAGTATAAATTCCCCTGGGACAAGTACAGCCAGATTATAACAAGAGATTATGTATCTGGTGCAATGGAAAATACAACGGCTGTAGTATTTGGTGATTTTATACAAAAAACCGACCGCGAGTTGATAGACAATGACAATGACCTGATCATCGCACATGAGATGTGCCACCATTGGTTTGGGGATTTGGTCACCATAGAAAGTTGGTCAAACCTTACCTTAAATGAAGGATTTGCCAATTACGCTGAGTACTTGTGGGCCGAGCACAAGTATGGTAAGACAAAAGCAGACGAACACAGACAAAATGAACTCAATGGCTATTTAACTTCCACCTATAATGGAGGTATGCATCCACTTATTGATTTTAGGTATGCCAATAGAGAAGATATGTTTGATGCCCATAGTTACAACAAAGGTGGCTTAGTTTTGCATTACTTAAGATCCTATTTAGGAGATGCTGTTTTTTTCCAGTCCCTAAAAAATTACCTTGACAAATACCAATATACTGCTGTAGAAGTAGCAGAACTCAGGATGGCTTTTGAAGATACATCCGGAGAAGATTTGCATTGGTTCTTTGACCAATGGTTTATGAAAAAAGGCCATCCAGAACTTAATGTATCTTATGCCTATAATGCTGCAGAAAAAGAGCTTAATGTCAAAATAATGCAAGATCCTGCCAATGTATTTAAAATACCGGCAGACGTCGCTATTTACGATAAAAATGGAAGGGTCTTATACAAGCGGGTATGGACAAATACAGGCGAGGACAATATTGTGTTGACAGGGATAAACGAAATACCGGCTGCGGTAGTATTCGATGGAAAAAGTGTAATCCCAGGTCAAATCAATGAAACAAAGACGGCAGAAGAGTGGTTGGCTACTTACCAATTTTCTAATCAATTTTCTGACAAGTACCAAGCCATGTTAAGTATTTCCAATGAAGATCCTATTAAGGAAAAATTGATCGACAGAGCCATCAACGATGCTTATTATTATTTTAGAGATTATGCTGTCAATACTGCCACAGTGATGAATATATTGCCAAAGTACAAAGACAGAATAGTTGAAATGATCACTTCTGACCCACACAGCCTTGTAAGGGAATCGGCACTAAGGTCGCTTGCAGTTCTGGAAAATGTAGATAAGGGTACTTTATTAAAAACTGTATTTACCAATGAAAAAGCCTTCAATGTATTGGGCGAAGCACTTAGTCAGCAACAATCTTTTAATGCTAAAGATGCATTGGAGTATTGCACATTATTGGAAAAGGAGAATGCTGTAGCCCTTGACAATAAAATCGCTGCTATTTATGCACAAACAGCTGACCCAAAATACAACCAGTGGTATACAGAGAAAATAAAAACTGGCAATCCATATGCATTGTTTGAATTGTGCGGCTACTACAATATTTATTTGCTCAGTCAATCGGATTCAGACATGAAAAAAGCAGTAGATATTTATGCCAATCTTGGAAAATCTCAAAATGTAAATAAATACAACAGGTACATCGGTACTGCAAGTCTTTTCTCTTTGAAAAATATGTTGATTTCTCAGAAAATGGAAAAAGGCAAGGATTCATCCACAATGGTTAAATTTATTTCAGATCAGATCAAAGCTATAAAAGTATTGGAGCAGGATGAGGAGTTGATAGAGCGCTATTCAGAGTTTTAGATTTCTCATAGCAATAAAATTAAGCCTGGATTTTTTAACCAATTGTACATGATCGAAAAGAACAATCGCACTGATAAAAACATCAACCGTCTCTTCATAATAGTAGGTGTTGGCATATTGCTTCATGTTGTTTTTCTGCTTGTCACTATTGATAAAAAATCGTTCAGTGTATTGCTGAATATTAAGCCTTTGTATTTGATGGCTATCGCACTGCTGGCGCTTGGCCCTTGGATTGGGCATACCTGCAGAATCATGATTTGGTCAAAATTTTTAAAACACCCGGTCAAATGGAGGGAAGCTATCCATGTAGTAGTAGCCAATGAAGTAGGCAGCGCCGTCGCACCAACTGCTGTCGGTGGCGGCCCAATAAAAGTAGGTATGCTTATGAAGTATGGTGTACCGGCATCAAGGGCAACTTTTATGGTGCTGCTTTCAGCTTGTGAAGACCTTATTTTTTACCTGAGTGGCTTACTGGTTACATTTATCTATATGCGTGAGCAGATCTATAAGATGGGCGGGTTTTTGATGCAAAACAAATGGCTCTTTTTCGGCACATTGTCCATTTTAATTGCCTCTGTTTTCTTTAAGAGCGCTACAGGAAAAGTTTTAAGAAAAGTGCTGTTGCTACTTCCTATCACTACAGCTAATAAAATCAGGAATGCCCGGAGAAGAATACTCTCTTATTTTTCAGATATTGGTGAGGCATTTGTTGGTGTAATCAATGAAGGTAAGACCGCTTTGCTTATGAGTGTGGGGTTGTTGTTTTTTCAGTGGTTTACAAAATTTAGTATTTTTGCTGTAATATTAATGGCTTTGGGTATAGACTTTGAATTGTCAGATGTTTATATCAAACAATGGCTACTTATCATTACGCTATTGTTTATTCCAACTCCGGGTGCATCAGGTGGTGCAGAAGCAGGGTTTTTATTGTTGTTTGGCCAGAGTCTTCCCGGCGACTTAGCCAATCTCATGGTAAGCACATGGAGGTTTTTCACCTACTATTATATTTTAATAATGTCGGCTTTGATTTTTAATGTGATGTTGCGGTTCAATAAAGAATGAAATATAATTTCCGCCTTTTTTTGAATAAAATTTTATACCATAGAGCCATCCAGATAGCATATCATCGTAAATGGTCTTTTGGAAACAAGTAAAGACACATAAGAGAACATCGATAGCCAGTATTGGATTAATTCTGCCTTTGACATACCGTAGGCTGGCCACATGATTTTCTCAAGGTTTGTAAGTTTTACATTAATGCCGTCTATCTTAGTGACTACTTGTGACATAGTCTTAATTTTTTATGGGCTTCATTTCATCGTATAGACCGTGTTTGCACCATTTTTTTTTATATTTTATACATTCATGCAATACCAGGTCATTGGCAGCAAGCTGGCTGCGGAGCGCTTCCTGATGGTACAAATGGTAGGCCACAGCACCGAGAATTATATTTTTTCTTTTTATACCTGCATTGAGCAATCGGCACAAAAATTCGCTGTCCTCTCTTCCCCATCCTATAAAAGCCTCATTGAATCCATTTATTTTTACCGCATCTTCTTTCCAAAAATGCATGCTGCAACCTTTTACTGATTTGATGGAATTGTATTTCTTTGAAATAATTTTAGATAAAAAAAGCTGGCTAATGGTATTGAATCTGTTTTTTATTCCTGCAGTAAAAAAATGAACTCTATCTCTTTTGCCTTCGATCAGTTCATTGCTCATTTGTTCATTGAGTAAGACCCTTTTCCCTTGTAAGTAGGTATTTTTTTTAGCCAAATAATATATTGTTTTTAAAAAATCAGGGTGCAATACCATATCCCCGTCAATGAGGCTAAGGAAATCTCCCGTTGCAGATTGGATCGCTTTATTTCTAATGGCTGCCAATCGGAATCCGTTGTCTTCGTGCCATACATGAAGCAAATTTTTTATTTTGCCTTCAAAAGACTTTACCACAGCTGATGTATCGGCATTGCTTCCATCATCGGCTACGATGACCTGGTCCGACTGTCTGCTTTGCATTGCCACGGACGACAATACTTTGGCCAGGGCATCAGGTCGGTTGTAGGTGGATATTATTAGTGTTTGTTTTAATTTTTTATTTTCCCTGTCGAGATACTTATACTTGAGTAAAGATCCTATGGCGTTGTATTTGCTTATAGTATAGCCTTCAGCACCATAAAAAATCCCTTTCCTTAAGATGTAATCTTTGAAAAAAGTAAATACCGATTTGTACCATGCCATCCATAATGAAGCGGACTTTTTTCGGTATTTATCTTTTGCATAAAGCAAGGCATACCGTTCTGCTTTTTCTTCTAGTTGTTTTTCGTTTTGATAGGCGTAATGCAGCAATGGACCTTGCAATTTTACCAACTGCATTCCTTTTAGCTTTATAGTTTCATGGATTTCCTGATCAGAAAAATTGGTGTGTTTTTTATTAAAAAGTCGTTTTGGATAGTCTTTATTCCAGCCACAGGCATCAATGTGTCTGCCTTTGAAAAAATTGTGCCTGTGTATGGCATAGACTTTGTCCTCTTCAGGAAGCATTCCTGCTATTTCGTTTAATAAAAAAGGGGACAGCACTTCATCTGCATCCAATGAAAGTACCCAATCATTGGCGGCCAGTGAGACAGCGTATTGCTTCATTTTTCCAAATCCCAGAAATGGACTGGTATATATCGTTACATTTTTGTATTGGCTGCAAATTTTTGAGGTTTGATCAGAAGAATTTTCATCAATTACTACGATGACTTCCAGAAAATTCACACAACTGTCCAGACATTTGACAATAGTGTCAGCGGCATTCTTTGCAATAATTACTACACTGATTGTTTTGAATGTACTCATCATAACAAAAATAAGTAAAAAAACTTAATCTTCGGACTTAAGCGAGCTTTCTAAAAGTTATATTGCACTTTAAGTGGTCGACTGACCCATTTATTGCCTTGTATATAGAAGCGCCATGGCCAGTTTGCAGATTCCTTGACATGAATGGACATTCCTACTCTTGCAGTGGCATATACATCTTCTACTATATATCCATCATCCCATATTTGTAAAAAAGCATCTTTTTTATAAAATTTTTGCAGGTTCATTTCTTTGGTAATGCCAAGTGCCTGACAGAGTTTGCCGGGACCACCGGTAAGTATATGATTGTCATGGTCAACCTTACGATTGATTTTTATTGTGTCAATGCCTGCAATAGGTTCTAGTGCCCTTATAAGCACTGCATGTCCATTTCCTCTGGATGATGTGACCACATTGAGCATATGGTGCATGCCATAAGAAATATAGACATAAGCATGGCCACCTTCTTCATACATTACTTTATTTTTATTGTTGAGCCTATTGCCATAGGTATGAGAAGCCTTGTCATCAGGACCTCTATAAGCTTCCGTTTCAACTATTCTGCATTGTATCAATTGATTGTTTATAGAAGATACCAGGATTTTTCCAAGTAAGGATTTTGCTATAAAAACTACATCATCAGATACAAAAAAAGATTTGGGCAATTGTTTCATATAAAAGGTAAGTTAGTAAAGGTCAAAAAAAAAGGTCGAACAAATTGCCCGACCTTTTCATTTATTTCTTGATTAAATATTATCTTCTTTTGACATTGTATTTAACTGCGTTGTTGCCTACAACATAGCCCAATCTAAGGCCTTCAGAACAGTCAAATCTTGGATGAACACCAAGTGGAATTCTTGAATACGCATTTTCTTCTGCCAATTGGGTCATAGTGGTATATGTTCTTGGATAACCATTAAACTCTGTTCTGCCTTCGTGGCATCTGTCGGTAAAGGTGTAATTCTCACCATAAAAAGCAGCCAATACTGCACTACCTAATCCTCCAAAGGTAGAGTGTCCAGATGGATAACCAGGGAATGGCGGTGTCACATTGGTTACGCCAATAGCTTCTCCAAGTAATGTTTTAAAATCAGGGTTAATGTGGTCTCTAATAAAATGAATTGGCCTTTCCACATTGTATGTATATTTAGAACCCCAGGCAGCTACTGCACCATCGTTCTCTGCAATACCCAATTTTAATAATAAGTGCAGAGCGACCTCTAGATTTGTACCTTCTTTAACCAATATTTGATTGGCAATTTGGAAAATTCTTGCAGGTGGTGAGAATGTAAGGCCTACGATGTCATCGCTCCAGAATTCTGCTCTCCATCTTGTTTCGTTATTGGTGTGTGCAACCACATCGTCTACTTCTTTAAAGTCCTTGTAATAGGTACTTTGTGGATTGGTACTGAAGATTGGTGGCTCCGGAGATATGAGGTCTTTGCCAAAAGTAGCAAATGTCCTCACTTTTCCCCAATAAGGAAACAATGAAACACCATTGCTTTTCCACTTGCCCGGGCCTGTAGTTGGTACATAATCCTTACCAAATGGATCAAGTATTTGCTTCTCTGCTTCAAGGTCAGTTTTTGAATAGGCAATCACTGCGTCAGCTACCAACCTACCCCATACCTGAGAGTTTGAAAATATTTCCTGATCGATGGTTGAAAATTCTTCATTAATAGTAGACTCCAGGTCTTTTATTTTAGCCTTATGCTCAAGTGTTGCTCCATATACAACATTGTTTGTCATAAAATGATCGTACGTTCTTGCCAAAGCAGCATTCAGGGCAACATTCCAGTTGTATTGATCTGCCGCCTTAGGCAATGCAGGTATATCAAGACCTGTCAACTTAGTCTCATTAGAAACAAAATCCGGCATTCCCGGTAAAGCAGACTCGTATCCTGCCATCCATATATATGCCAATGCCCTGGAAGTAGCAGCTGGTCTGAAACCTTTCAAATCTTTTTCTACATCCATATACATATTCAACCAGTCTTTGGTGTATTTGCTGGAATAGCCTGATGTTTTGTTTGTAATTTCTGGTAGTTCTGGTGTTGGTTTGGGATCTGTTTCACACGAAGTAAACAATACGCCTAAAAATAGAACCACCACTAACGGTTTCATAAATTTTAAAATATCCATGGAATAACTAATTAAAAATTAATAATCTGTTTTGTCTTTAACTTATATGAAAAAGCAAGACAAAGATAAAATTATGTTTCAAATTTACGTGATTTGCAGACGATTATTTTTTCAAAAAGGGCTCATTATCAGATGTTAATAAAACCTAAAGACAATAACAAAATAATATATATATGTAACTGATAGGTCTACAAGAACTTAATTATTACAAAAACAATTATATTAAAATTGAAATTATATTTTAGATCTGTTTTTTGATTGGTTTAGAACAGATGGTCATATTCTATTTTGGTGATTGCA
>JAYUTD010000238.1:0-4914 GCA_043755305.1 Saprospiraceae bacterium | reverse complement strand
CCATTGCAAAAGCATTAAATATTTCGGCAGAAACATTCAACGCCAGCAATGCTGTCAGTACCAGATACATTACGTTGATCATCAATTGTCTGGGTTCCTTAGGAATTGACATTTTCTATTTGTTTTTAATTGTTAAAAAATGAATGATTGGATGAGGGAACCTCAAATTATTGTTTTCCACCCGTAAATGCACTCAATACATTACCATATACAGCATTCAATGAGCCCATGTTCTTGTTTAAAGCCAAAATTTGATCCTTGTATACTTTTGTATCTTCAATGCCATCGCTAAGATTCTTCATAGCATCACTCATTTTTGCATAAAAATTATTCATTGTCTTCATTTGGTCTCCTGTTTGAGTGAAGTCAACTTCCTGCAATGCTTTTAGCGACCCCAAACTTTTTGACATATTTTGCAATTCTGTAAGCATTCCGCCCAATTTATTGCTCATGTCCTCACCATCTACAGCTTTTGGTCCTTTGCCAACCTCACCAGCAGTCAATGGAGCAATATGTGAAGTGTATGCATCCAATCCCGGATACAATTTTTCCCAATAGTAATCTTTTTCAGGTCCTAAGATTCCAAGTAAAGCAAACAATATTGCCTCAACTACAAGACCGGCAGTGATAGCGGGTCCACCCCATGGCTCACTATTGATCTTACCTAATGCACCGATCATAACTACGGACGCACCAAGACCAATTAATAAATTTTTTAAATACTTAAATGACGGCGACTTAAAATAGCTCATTTTTAGATTAATTTAGTTGTTAGTAAAATAAAATTATTATGAAGGGCATTGATACAAAGATCAATATTCCTGTAAATCAAATTTAATGTTTGAATTTTAATTAAAATCGTTGATAGATCTTCCGAGATATGTCAAAACAGTCCTAAATCCAATATAGGATTTCGCTGTATCCTGGAATTCATAATTTCTTGTTCCAACTTGTAAGTAGTAAGAAATATCTTTCCATGAACCACCTCTTATTACCTTACGTTTTAAAGCCTCTGAATCAGAACTCTGTGCATTATACCTGAAATCTGAATTCAGATCATGCTCATGTGTGTAGGCGTTTTCTGCAAACGCCGAACTTGTCCATTCTGATACGTTGCCCGCCATATTGTACAAGCCGTAATCATTTGGAAAATAAGCGTCGGCTTTTACGGTATAAAGGCCACCATCTTCAGGGTAATTGCCTCTGCCTGGCTTGAAGTTAGCCAAAAGACAACCTTTTGCATTTCTTACATAAGGGCCACCCCATGGGTATGGGTCAAGATCGTGTCCACCTCTTGCAGCATACTCCCATTCCGCTTCAGAAGGTAATCTATAATACTCGGTATTTACTTCACTCGGATCCTTGTAAGTATCATACAATCTAGTCCTCCAATCAGTGAAAGCTGTTGCCTGATGCCAGTTGACACCTACCACAGGATAATCATCAAAAGCAGGATGCCAAAAATAATTTCTTGTAAAAGGCTCATTGTAGCTATATGAAAAATCTCTGATCCAAACCATAGTATCCGGATAGATCTCTACTTCTTCCTTTCTGATACTTGCTTTTCTCTCAGAACCTCTTCTGGAGGCATTTTGCCAATCATACCATTCATACTTGTACTTCAGTTTGGTAGGATTAAGCTCCCTTTTGCCTGAGAAAGCCATATCGCCTTGAAAGAACATCTCATCAAGGGTAGGATCAGAATAATCCAAATCTACCGCCTGAGTCCAGTCAATAATAGGTGGACCATCGCCATCTGCACCTGAAGGAATAGTGTAATCCAATAACTTGAGTGCGATAGAATCTCTCACCCAATATACAAACTGTCTGTACTCATTATTGGTAATTTCTGTATCGTCCATAAAGAATCCCTGAAGAGAGATTGACTTTGACCTTTGGGTAAATGTACTAAATACATCCTGATCTCCCTGCCCAATATGGACCTGACCAGAAGGTACGTACACCATTCCATAAGGATTAGGACTAGTCCATTTAGGACGATTTTGGACTCCAATCAATTGTCCGGATTCTGTCGAACCACATGAAGTCAATACTAAGATCAAAGCAAAGAAGCTAAGAAATGCAAATTTCCTTTTTATCATTTTTTCTACCTACAATTTTATTTTTATAAACCCCTTTATAAAATTAGACTGTAAAGATAGTGTTGTTACTCAAATTACAAAAAATAAATTCTTAAAATGTAAAATTTTATGTCTCCAACACACCTTTAGCATAGTCATAAACGAAATAATCTAATCCATATTGTTCTAATTCCTAAATAATTACTCCAAAAAACGCGGGTTAAAAATTATTTTTGGAGGTATACCCGTTTTAGGCAAATTATAGAAATTAATTTTCAACATTATTTCATGGCTGCCTTCATTTCCTTTTTTTAAGCTAGAAAGGCCGGCATCATAGTTATAATAAATTGAATATCTTTTATTTATCTTATGTCCCAACTGTACTCCCAGAGCATCAATAGAAGTAGAACTATATCCTCGCAGCATGATACCACCAAAAATATTGCCATTTATTCGCGAAACCGCAGATATTTCTGTTTGTAAATAGTTTAAATCCGTTTTAAAAGATATATATGGCTGTAATTGAATACTTTCTGAAATATCATAATAAATTTGGAAAAATAAATTAATATTTTCTTTTCTATTAAATCTTGCAATACCTACATCAAATGTATTTGAAGGCAACTCGGCGACAGACATTCCAAGCTGAAAATTGTTTTTTCTAAACCAAAAACTACCTTCCCATCCTAGGCCTAAACCGTTGAATTGTTCTGTAAGCAATATATTATCATTGTGTAGCAAACTTCCATTTTCATATTCTCCCTCAGGTGTTCTTATATTTTTGCCATTTATGGATAAGTAATGCAGCCCAACTCTTGCTCCTGTAGAAAGAATGCCCCCTAAAACATTAAATATCTTATTGCCTGAGAATCTAATTGTTCTATAATCAATATCTCCTTCACCAGAAGAGAAGATTTCAGCACCAAACCCCGCCTTTAGCAAATAAATAGGCAAATGTGCGCCTATATACCTTGTTTTTGGATTACCATCAAGTCCTACCCATTGGTTTCTTGTGAAAAGGGTTATGTTTATGGCTCTATCGAAACCTGCATAGGCAGCGTTTGAATAAAAAGGATGAAAATTATTCATAGATAGTTGATTCCATTGTTGACCAAAAACAATAGAATTAAATATAAACATTAAAACAAGCTGCAACAAGTATGTTCTTTTGTCCAAAAGCTAATTTTTCTCAAATTTAAAGAAAATGGTCGAAGAAAAAATGATTTTTCAGACGTTTTAGTATTATTTACTGACTTTTTGTCTATTAAAATGATCAATAGCTGTAAAAAAGACAATAATAAGCCGTTGGTATAGATATTGAACTACGAAAGTGCACTATGGATATTAAAATTAAAATTATGACAGGAAAAGAAAATACCGGGGAATTTTTACCAATGCTCCCCATGGATGAAGATGATATAACCGTAACCGAAACATTTGAAGAAGTACTTCCGTTGCTAGCACTTAAAAACACTGTATTGTTCCCGGGTATAGTTATTCCCATAACGATAGGAAGGGATAAATCTTTGATGGCACTGAAAAAGGCAGATAAAGGAACAAAAAACATTGCTGTTGTAACGCAACTAGATTATAATATAGAGGAGCCCGAAAGCAAAGACCTATATAAAATAGGGGTTGTAGCAAAATTAATGAAAGTGCTGAAAATGCCGGATGGCAGCACAACTGCTATCTTGCAAGGAAGAAAAAAAATAAGCATAGAATCTTACGTAAAGCATGATCCTTATTTCGAAGTTAAGATTTCCACAATAGAAGACCATACATTCGATAGTGACGTGGAGTTTGAAGCTCTGATGTCCTCCATATCCGACAATTCAAAAAAAATTATAGAATTATCCCCAAATATACCAAACGAGGCATTAATGATGATTCAAAACATCAAAAGCCCTTCTTACTTGCTTAATTTCATTGGATCTAATCTAAATGTAAATGCCTTAATAAAGCAAGAAATACTTGAAATTGACGATTTAAAATTAAAAGCAAGGAAAATACTGGAATACTTAAATAAAGAATTTCAGATGTTGCAAATAAAAGACCAAATAGAATCAAAAGTTAGGGTTGATTTAGACAAACAGCAAAGGGACTACTTTCTTAATCAGCAACTTAGGACAATCCAAGAGGAGCTTGGTGGTTCACCGCAAGAAATAGAGTTGAACGAGCTTGAAAAAAGAGCAGCATCTATGCTGTGGCCTAAAGAAATAAAAGAGCATTTTGCAAAAGAAATACAAAAAGCAAGAAGAATCAACCCTCAGATTGCTGAGTATTCAGTTACGCTCAATTATTTAGAAACTTTGCTTGACCTGCCTTGGTCAAAGTACACAAAGGACAATTTCAATCTGGCCACTGTAAGAAAAGTATTGGACAATGATCACTATGGCCTTGAAGATATAAAATCCCGAATTATAGAACATCTCGCAGTGCTAAAACTGAGGAAAGATATGAAAGCACCCATTTTATGTCTTGTAGGTCCTCCGGGAGTTGGGAAAACGAGTTTGGGGAAGTCTATTGCCAAAGCATTAAAGAGAAACTTTGTGCGTATGTCTCTGGGTGGTCTGCACGATGAAAGTGAAATTCGTGGACACAGAAAAACGTATATTGGTGCAATGTCTGGTAGAATTATTAAAGCGTTAAAAAAATCAGGTTCGTCTAATCCTGTATTTGTTTTGGATGAAATTGACAAACTTGGATCGGACCACAGAGGCGATCCATCCTCAGCTTTGCTTGAGGCATTGGATCCGGAACAGAACAGTGCATTCTATGACAATTACTTAGAAGTAGATTATGACCTTTCCAAAGTATTATTCATAGCTACTGC
>JAYUTD010000237.1:0-4920 GCA_043755305.1 Saprospiraceae bacterium | reverse complement strand
CACCTACTTAGGCGACACCATGTACAACCATTTATTGCCCAATAATCTTACACAAAAATATGACACTGACTTAAAAGCCATGTATACTAAATACCTCAATGGCTTAAAAAATTATGCCCTTGAAAAACTCAGTCCAGAGGAAAAAATGAGTTACGAAATTTTAAAATGGGAGTGTGAAGTAAATACAGAGGATGAAGGCATTAATGAAAATCTTTTGCCAATCAATCAATTTGAATCCCTACACCTCATCCTAGGAACATTTGCCTCAGGCGATGGATCTCAACCTTTTAAGACTGCAAAAGATTATGAGAACTGGTTGCAACGATTGGATGCCTATGCGATCTGGCTTGATACCGCTATGGTCAATATGAAAAAAGGCATCGATCAAGGCATTGTCCTTCCCAGAGACTTGATTGTGAAAATGATTCCTCAGTTTCAGGACATGACGACTGCCGATGTTACCAAACATCATTATTATAGTCCTATCAAAAAAATGCCAATTACTTTCTCTGCTGCTGATAAAGCAAGGCTCACCCAGTCTTACACTTCTATGATAAAAGAAAAACTATTACCCAGATTTATTGCTATGACCGCTTTTTTAAAAGATACTTACCTGCCGGCGTCAAGGACTACATCTGGCATAAATGCATTGGCAGGCGGTGAAAAATACTATACCTTACAGCTAAAAAAGCAATCCACTACGCAAATGAGTGCCGATGAAATACACCAACTTGGATTAAATGAAGTTGCCAGAATACGAGGTGAAATGGAAAAAGTCATGGCTACTGTTGGCTTCAAAGGTGACCTCAAGTCATTTTTTCAACATGTCAGGACCAAGAAAGAACTTATGCCTTTTACCGATCCACAGCAAGTCATAGATAACTTCAATGTCATTCATGAAAAAATGAAACCCAATCTTACTAAATTATTTGATCTAACCCCAAAATCAAAATTTGAAGTTCGCAGAACCGAAGCATTTAGAGAAGCTAGTGCCAGTGCAGAATACATTCAAGGCTCTGTAGATGGCTCGAGACCAGGCATATTTTATGTGCCAATTCCATCTGTTAAAGAATACAATATGTACTCTGACGAAGATTTGTTTTTGCACGAAGCAATCCCCGGCCACCATTACCAGGGCTCAATCCAACAGGAAAACACTGCACTTCCGGCGTTCAGGAAAATACTCTGGTATGGTGCCTATGGGGAAGGCTGGGCATTGTACTGTGAGTCTTTGGGTAAAGAACTCGGCTTGTACAAAGACCCTTATCAATATTTTGGCATGTTGGGTGCTGAGATGCATAGGGCAATAAGACTTGTCGTAGACACGGGACTTCATACCAAAGGCTGGTCAAGAGAAAAAGCCATCCAATATTCTTTAGACAATGAAGCGGAAAGCGAGGAAAGCATTATTAGTGAAGTCGAAAGATACATGGCATGGCCGGGCCAGGCAGTAAGTTATAAAATAGGACAGCTCAAGATTAGAGAATTGCGCAGCAAATTAGAGCAACGTGATGGAACAAAATTTGACATCAAAAAATTCCATCGTTTGATGCTTGAGTCTGGTTGTCTACCTTTGGCTGTATTGGAGAAAAAAATGCTTGGTTAGAAAATATCAAGGGCTATTGTTCAAAGATTAAATAGACCCGCAATTTCAAAAATAGGTTCGTGTCACTTAAAAATGCATTTGGCATTAAAATTAATACTATATAGTTTAAGGTTGTCTTGCTGCCAAAAATTGCCATGAATGATGCCATCCACACTTCTATTGTAAGCAATCCCAAGGCACAAAGTTTCTGGGCCAGATTTGACTTCTTTCCAGATTGCAGTTTCTACAGAATAATCCAACTGATCGAATGTATACCTATACTTTGTTCCGTCAATGTATTCTTCCTTTTTTGAAAATAATCCAATAGATGGTCCTGCTGTTAAAGTCCAGCCTTTTGAAAATGCATATTTTGGCACAAACGCCAGCCTCAATACACCAACTCTAAAATAATCATTTATTGCCACAACTTTTGAAGTAAAATAATGAATGCCTCCAAAGCAGACATAACCTAAACCCTCATTCTTTGATTCAAATCCTGCATTGAAATTCATCGATGGGCCACTGCCGTATTTGTTTTCAAAATCTGAGTAAAGCCCGGATATTCCAAGACCTCCTGATATTAACATGTTTTGTCCGTAAGACTGACAAAAAGTAAGCATGCAAGCAATAATTAATGTGGTTATTTTTTTCATACTTTTATAATCTGTAAGTTCAACGGATAAATGTAACAGGCTGTTCATAATTCATAAATTACAATTCAAAAATAACTATTTCAGCCCCCGCCGGTGCCACCATTCGATAAGAAATTATTGGAAATAATGGAACAATTTCAAAATATTGCCATTTATAGAATAAGACGGAAAGTTTGAATATATAAAAATACAATCTATGAAATCTGTTGCCATGTGCATCATAAATCCAATACCTAAAATTCTCCAATCCCCTTTAAAAAAAAGCAATATTCCATAAACTACCATTGCATACACAGAATGCAAGGGATGATAACAAATGCTGCACCTATTTACCTGCATTACAGGACTTGCCAATAAATGGTCTAAATCAATCAACATGGTCAAAAGCATTAAACCATAAGCCCTTTGCCAATTCGATTTAAAAAACAACCTTGCAATAAAGTAAGGTAAAACCAAATGGAGAAAATAATGTACAATGTATTGCATAAAATTATAAAAGGATAAACAAAGATAATGATTAATTTTCGGTAACTACTCAGGTAATCACTATGTTTGTATAACAAATAGAAATACAATATTTCAAGCCTTACAGATTGTAAGGCGTGAGACCCTTGTCATATCAGACGAAAGATTGAGTAGAATATAAACCTAAGATGTACTAAGCATATTCTTTCAAAAAAGGCCTGCAAGGCCGGAATCATTATAACCATGGGCGAAAGCCCGCGGTTATAATAAACGAATATAAATGGTTTGGCGGGATTTTTGCATTTTGACCCATCATAGAAAATGTTTGCAAAAATCATGACAAACCAGATCATATTCATATCTTAGTATTCCCACTCATCTGAATAAAAATACTACATTTGTAAAATACAATTTCACAAGATGGCTTATAACAAAAAAGTGGCTGACAGGACAAGAGAGTACCTAGCCACAACCAGTAACCAGGTGGAGGAAAAAGCGATGTTTGGCGGACTTTGTTTTATGGTCAATGACAAAATGTGTGTCGGTGTGCAGCACGACCATTTGATGGTAAGGCTCAATCCGGATATTTACGAAGAAGTGTTGGAAAAAAGCGGTTGCCGCCCTATGGATTTTACCGGCAAACCAATGAAAGGCTATGTCTTTGTAGATATCGAGGACCTGGCTACTCACAAAAAACTGAATCATTGGCTCGATCTTGCATTGGACTACAATCAAATTGCCAAAGCCTCCAAAAAGAAAGTAAAAAAATAACTAATTTCTTTACCACTTTTTTATGAAACAAAAAATTCTCTGTGTAGACTCAATCTCTTTGCCCGCCGTGTGACATAAATCTCTGTATACCTAATAAAAAAAAGCACCACAGATTTTACAACCTGCAGTGCTCTTTTACCGACTACTTCAAAACTATCTTAAACTATATTCACAATAACTTTTACATTTTTACAAACTTACTGCTGTACTTGTATTTTTTATTGTACGCTTTCATTATATAAGTACCTTTATTGAAATCGCTGATCTCCATTTGAGTAGAAGATCCAGAAACCGATTTCTTAGCGACCATCTTTCCCGTAACATCATACAATTCAATGATCGAATTGGTATACCCGCTTTCTTCGCCATTGAATCTAACATTTAACACATTGGAAACAGGATTGGGATATACACTTATTTCAATTGCATTGCCGCCGGCAACTTCTACTGTAGCTGTAGTAGGTTGTCCTTCTCTGTTGCTTCCCAATAGATATACTGCCGAGATTCCCGAGAATGCATTGCTCAATATTGGTGCTACATCGCCATTGGCAGAAGGTATGTCAAAAGTCAGCAATTTGCCACCTGCCCTTTCTGCCACATACAATTTGTTGGCCGTTTTATCAATTGCCACATCCACCGGATTGCCTAAAAGTGTCTTTGCACCTGCGATTCTGATTTGCTCCGCTGCAGTAATATTGCCATCACTGGCCTTTGATTTAAATCCATTGACTATTACAATTGCTCCATCACTGGCAGATGCTGCATCTCCTATGTCAGTCATCACCATGATATCATTGGCGTAGTCATATGTCATGCCATGGGTCCTTACTATGCCCTCGAATTTTATTCTAGTATTAGGTGTAAGCACAACTGAAGTATTTGAAAAGAAATTATCAAATACAGCAAGCTCATTGCTATTGTCTACCACTGCATACAATGTATTCAAGTCAGCCTGTACGCCCCATAGATTAATATTGACATTATGAGTGCTTACTAATTTAAAGCCACTATCCGTTATTTTATAAACGACCAATTTGTTTTCATTGTTGTTGCCGGCTATTGCATCCTGAGTCACCACTATTCTATCGCCAGCCACGGCAATCTCTCTGCCATTGCTAAAGTCAGAGGTCGAACTGAATAAAAATGTAGGCGGCACACCACCTCTTACATTGGCCAATACATTACTGTATGCATCCAATCTGTTTTCAGCCCTATTTAATTGGATTAGCACATCTGTCTTATCATTGTAATAAATACCATCTGCATCACTTCCTTTGTTTACAAACGATGTTTGTGTAATCGTAGCATTGTCATTGATAGAAAATACACCAACTTTTTTTCCTGTATTGGTTGAAGCAAATATTGTATTTTTTGTTTTTACATCTACTACTTCTTTATACAAACCACCACTGCATGCACCAGTGCCTGTATTTGGCTGAGCTAAAT
>JAYUTD010000236.1:0-12578 GCA_043755305.1 Saprospiraceae bacterium | reverse complement strand
AAAATCCTATACCGGCAGATGCACCGGAAGGACTATATATTTGTGTATTTACACCAATCAGGCGGCCGCTGCTGTCTAACAAAGGTCCACCGGAATTGCCTGGATTTATAGCTGCATCTGTCTGGATCACATCCCTTATGGGGCTTCCTGTCAATGATTTGATCTCCCGGCCCAAAGCACTAATTACCCCTGTTGTAAGTGTATGGTCCAACCCAAATGGATTTCCTATGGCAAATGCAGCTTGCCCTACTCTCAAATCATGTGATGTTCCAACAGGTAACGGCTTAAGTTCACTTCCACCCAATTCAATCTTTAATACAGCGAGGTCTTTCTCAGGAGCGATTCCTACCACAACGGCATTGTATGTTTTTCTGTCGGACAAAGTCACGGTAGCCCGTTGGCCTCCCTGTATTACATGATAATTTGTGATAATATGTCCATTTTTATCCCATACAAATCCCGAACCTGTGCCTGAAGGAATTTCTTCTTCATTCCTGTTAAAATAATTTTGTCTTACATTTAGTGTAGTGATAAAGCATACAGATTGGCTGGCATTTTCAAACAGCTTAATGGTAGCTTCTTCACTATCAAAGACCCTGGTTACCGGAGCTATATTATCCTTCTTTCTTGGTTCTGAGTTACCCACTATGGGCTTAGTCTCCTTTTGGGGTTCAACTGAAGAAGGATCAGATTTTGCCTTTAAAAAATAGTAACCGCCAGCAGTTAAGGCGGCAATTAAAACTAATACTGAAAGTTTCATTTCTATTCTTTTTATTTTTTAATTGTTTATATCTACTAGAAGTTTTACCAATTATGGTAAAAAATCATGAAATTCCAGGTTTAAGAAAATTTATTTCCCCAAAATGCTTTTATAGATGTAACGCTAGATTAGGACAAATAAGTTTTATCCTATAGTTCTTTTTAGATGAACAAAATAAATTTAACGATAAAACTTATTTTTATTCTAAATCAGTCCTTCTGTAAGAATTAAGTTACTTAAAATTTAGATGGTTGGCTGCGTTAATTTTATTCACAGATACATGGTTTTCGCTTCTTATTTTCATTGAATCAATTAATCTATAACCTTACATAATTTTTAAAATTTATAAAAGGTACCCTTTTCAATAATTTTTCAATTCTAGTCTTGCTTTTTTTCAATAAGATATTCATAATTTATTCTTGACGGTTCCCCAAAGTAAGCTACCTCTACTTCTTTTAATTTTTTACCACCTAGCCTTTCCATCGCAATTTGGGATCTAGTGTTGTATTTCCCAACATGAAAATATACCTTATCGCAAATCGCAAAAGCATGATCCAGCATAAGTTTTTTAATCGTCTGATTCAACCCTTGCCCCCAAAATTTCCGGCTTATAAAAGTATACCCAATAAAAATAGATGCTTCCTCTTCGTTGTAATCATAAAATCTGGTGCTACCTGCTACCTCGGTATGTTGTTTATCAATTACAAGATAGGCTCCCTTTGACTCTATCGCACCTTTAAAAAAAATTTCAAACTCGGGCCTTTGGTACCTGTTTTTATTAGGGTGTTGTTCCCAGATCAGAGGATCGGAAGCAACGTCGTAGAGTATGTCAAAATCCTCTTCAGACAGCGGACGTAGCTGTACTTTATAATCTTCTAACAACTGATTAAAATAAACTTCAAGATGCGACATTACTGGAGTCTTATTTAAAGCTATAACTTAAGAAACCCGTTGATTATTCGTCAACGGGTTTCTTAAGTTATATGTCTTACATTATTTTATTTTTTCTTTAAGATAGCCAAATGATTTCTCACCGGAGATCAAATCTTTCATCACATTCAAACTTTCAGTAAGGTAAAAATCTTTCTTCATTTCTTTTAGCCATTCTTCATTTCTTCCTTTTTTAGAAACATCTGCTTCAATGCTGCTTAAGTCCTGCGGAAGATTCTTTATGTTAAAGCCTTTGATGTCCTCTTTGAAAAGTCCTTCGAATTGTTTTGCCTCTTTTTCGAGTTTATCCATCTTATTCGAATATTCTGTGAGTGACAAAGATGATTTAGAATCGTCTTTGTTTTCCTTATATCTTCTTGCATTTTTTTCTACATCTAAAAATCGCTTATCCCCTTTCACCCTTTGGGCACTTTTTTCTTTAAGCGTTTTCATGTTTTCAATTACTGCAACATTCTGAGAAAATGGTTGAGAAGCTATTTCAGTATACGGCATAGCATTTTCGTATTCTTTCTCTCCTGCATCAATATACATATAGTTGTCTGGCAATACAATGTCAGGTGTAACTCCCTTTAGTTGAGTGGAACCTCCATTTACCCTAAAAAATTTTTGGACTGAAATCTTTATTTCACCGAGTGGTTTCAAATCTTCATTTCCATTGATGGCTTTGTCCAGATCAAAAAACCTTTGAACTGTGCCTTTTCCAAAAGTGTTTCCACCTACTATAACCGCCCTCTTATAATCTTGCATAGCTGCAGCAATAATTTCTGAAGCAGAAGCAGACATAGCATTGACCAAAATAATAAATGGCCCGTCATATTGTACTCTTTCATCTCTATCCATATGAAGGTATGGCTTTGCCTGCCTTGATTTTACTTGTACTATTGGGCCTTGTTCGATAAAAAGTCCGGACATATCCACTACATCATTGAGGCTGCCCCCGGTATTGTTTCTAAGATCCAGAATGATGCCATTGACTTTATTATCTTTTAATTTTTCTACTTCTCTGGCCACATCAACCGCACAACTATTGCCATCTTCTTTTTCAAAAGAAGAATAAAATTTTGGCAACTTTATATAACCAATATTATTGATAACACCCGGAATTTCTATAATAGCTGATCTGGCAAATGATTCGTCTATGATAACCTCGTCCCGTACGATGGTTATGCTTTTTACAGTACCATCCACTTTTTTTATACTAAGGGTAACTTTAGTGCCTTTCTTGCCTCTGATATGCTGTACAGCATCATCCACACGCATTCCAGTAAGATCCACTGGCTCTTTTCCTTCTTGTGCAGAGGACAATATTAAATCACCTTCAGCCAATTCTTTGCCTTTCCACGCAGGGCCACCAGTAATTATATTACTTATTTTAATAAAGTCTCCTTCTTGTTGTAATCTGGCGCCTATACCTTCAAGTTTACCACCCATATTAATATCAAAATCCTGCTTTTCTTTAGGGCTGAAATAATCTGTATGCGGGTCAAAATAATTGGTAATTGAGCCAACATAAGATTCAAATCTGTCGCTTCTTCTCAATTTTTTCAATCTGGCAAACCAATCTCCAAAAGTCTTTTTAATATCTTTAATCACTTCTTGTTCAAGCTCTTTATTAGATTTTTTTGGGCTTGGCTTTGCATCTTTATTTTCTGTCTTTTTTTCTTGTTCGTCTATCTTTCTATCCAATCTTGTGACGACCTCATAGGTTAAAAATTCTTTCCAATAGGCTTTGAGTTCATTGTCATCTTTAGCAAAAGGTTTTTTTTCTTCATTCAATTCTATTGCTTTTGCCTGGTACAAATCAAATGGCTGGTCAATGATTTCATTGTAAAAGCTTTCCACTTGCTGCAATCGCTTGTCCAGCAATTGTACTGTCTTATTGAAGAACTCAAATGTTCTGACATTGGTTTCATCGTCTATACTGAGTTCAAACTGATTAAGTACCGCTATATCTTCTTGTGTAAAATATCGCTTTCCTCCATCAATTTTTTCTAAATAATTATGAAAAACAAATTTAGACATTTTGTCATCTATGGGCTTCGGTTCAAAATGTACTTGTTCTACATAATTAAGCACAGAAGTAATAATCAAACTTTCTTTACTATCTCCTGCTGGATTGGTATAGTTGTGACCGTTGTGTAAGGATTTAAATCCTAAAAATCCCAGAACTATTGCAACTAATATTGAACTCTTATAAATCATACTTTTCATTAATTTTTTAATCTAATCTTATAACTGAAAAATGAACAGCTAAGTTATGTGAATATATCTATATTTTCTATTATTTAACTTAATAGTAACAAAAATGGCCCCAAAATCAATTTTTTGCAGTTTTTGACAAGATGCCCTGCTGTCTTACTTTTTGGTATAATAATTCTGAGTCCTATTGCTCTTCTTCAAATTCATCGTTTTTGGGTTTGCCGGGCATAGGGGTTTGAGTATTTATGGCATCATATTTACTGCAGTCCAATTCGACAATACTTTCTTCCGGCTTTAAAAAGTCGGCATTTTCATCATAGTCTATGGAATTGTCTTTTTCAATTCTGGTCAATAATTTTTCGAAAAAAGGTCTTGCCATAACCGCGCCTTGACCATCTGCCAAAGTGTTGAATTTTATCCACTCTACATCGCCACCAACCCAAGTTGACACCACTAATTCCGGAGTAAAACCGACATACCAGCCATCTTTATAACTATTCGTTGTTCCTGTCTTTCCTGCTATTTTACTCTTGAATTTAGATTGAATGACACTTGCCACATATCTAAGCATATCAACAATCACATAATTGTAAGCAGGATTGATTGCTTTTTTTTGCTCCGGAATAGCCGAATAAATAACTTTACCATTTTTATCTTCGATATGAGTCACAAAAAATGGTGTAGTTTGTATACCGTTGTTTGCAAAAGCTGTGTAAGCAGAAGCCATATCAAAGGCGGACAATTCTGGTGTGCCCAGGCAGATAGATGGCGAGCTGGGTATTTTGTTTTTGTCAATTTTTAGGTTGCTGCAAAAATTTCTTACTGCTTCTACACTACCAAGTTGCTTCATTAAATATATAGAAACCGAGTTTTTTGACTCTTTAAGTCCTTCTTTTAAGGTAATGTAATTTCCTGAAAATTTACCATCAGCATTGGAAGGGCACCATCTTGTCATTAGTCCAAAATCTTTGTCATTGGCTTCAATACAATGCTGCACGTCTGGCACCTTAAAACATGGCGACATCGCTTGATCAATAATAGCTGTACCGTATATAAATGGCTTAAAAGTTGAGCCTACCTGACGATTTGAAGTTACGTGATCATACTGAAAATATTTATGGTTTATGCCCCCTATCCATACCTTTACATTGCCAGATTTTGGGTCTACTGCAATTGAACCAATTTGCATATGCATTTGATGGTGGCGAATAGAGTCCATAGGGCTCATCATTACTGACTTTTCTCCACCTGTCAAATAATCATAAATTTTCATTTGAATAGGCTTAGTAAAAATCGATTCTGAATCTTTCCTTAGTTTATTCCACCCTTTTTTTAAGGTAGGCCATTCCGGTGAAAGTAAGATTTCCCGATAAATATTTGCCTGCTTTGTTGTGATGGTTCCATTGTCGACAAGTTTGTCGAGTATCGCTTTGTTTTTATCCCCATCAAATAACCTAAAAATATCATGGTCATTTAACCTGGCATCAGGAATAGCTTCTGTTATTTTTGCACAAGTTTCTCCAATGTATTTGTTGCGCAATTCTCTAAATTTTGAGGATTGCCTAAAGCTTTCATAAAGATTGTTTTTGCGCAGTTTTTTTTGGTCTTCATCAGCATTTGCGGTCCATGGATCTTTACCTTTCCAAATGGTAAAGTATTTATTTTGCAAGGCCACCATATGCTCTTTCATTGCTGCTTCGGCATGCTGCTGCATTTTATAGTCGATCGTGGTATATATTTTAAGGCCATCTGTAAATATGTTGTATTTAGTTCCATCTGGCTTTCGATATTTGTCCCCTTCAAGTAGATTTTTAGTCCACTTAATCAATTCTGCTCTAAAGTAAGGCGCAATACCTGTATAATAAACTTCTCTATTGAAGCTACTCATATCAATTTTTTGTTTAGAAAATTTTATATATTGAGCTTCCGATATTTCTCCTTTTTTTTCAAGTTGACGAAGGACAGTATTTCTCCTATTGGTCCCTTTTTCAAGATTGACCTTTGGATTGTATATGTATGGATTTTTTAGCATGCCTATCAATATAGCAGCTTCATCGTAATTAAGCTCTTTTTGGCTTTTGCCAAAATAGGTTTTTGCAGCAGTGCTGATGCCTATAGCTCCATATAAGTAATCATATTTATTGAGGTACATGGCAACCAACTCTTCTTTGGTATATCTTCTTTCAAATTCGACAGCAATGACCCACTCTTTAAGTTTTTGCCATGACCGCTTCAAGAAAGACGTAGACCTAAGGGTAAAAAACTGCTTTGCCAGTTGTTGGGTGATAGTGGAAGCACCGCCTTTATTGCCTAAAAAGAAAAATGCTCTGGCTGTGCCTCTAAAGTCAATGCCACTGTGGTCCCAAAATCTTATGTCTTCAGTCGCCACTAAGGCTTTGACAATTTTTGGATTTATTTCTTTATACGAAAGCCATTCTCTGTTTAACTTAAATGCTTTGCCAAGCTCTTCTCCTCCTGCCGCTAATATCTGGGATGCAATTTCATACTTAGGATTTTCTAACTCTTCAGTATCTGGCAGCATAAATGTGGCTATATAAAAAAATGTAATGCCCAAAAACAACAATCCGGCCAACACTGTTATCCACAAAAACTGGATTATTTTTGGTATGGAATTTACTATATCTTCAAACTTGCCCATTAAAAAATGATTGTAATAAAAAATTCAAGCCTGCTTATTAGCAATGCTGGCTACTAAATGATTACAAATATACAAAAATTACTTAATATGTAAAGACAAGGTAGTTAAATCCTCTAAATAGAGTCTGGAAAAAAGTCAGATATGCATAGGATATGAACCGACAAAGCAGGAAGTCCGCAAATAATTGTGAAACCAAACCGTCATTTATGGTCTGACAGATGGGCTGGCATCCTTCGGTTTAAGGAATGCAATAATAATCCAGTGGACTTTAGTATATTCAAAGTTAATTTATTTAATAGGAGTAGAAAAACGATAAGTCAGTTGAAAAAGCACCTACTTTACTAAAATTCATATAGCTATAGAGCCAATAGTATATTCTTTTTTGTGTTTTTCATTAAATTACAAATACATCCGTCAAAGGTGCCGCGCCAACAAAATCAAACAAAGTTCTTTCCTGATTAGTTGCATTACTTTTTTTCCTCAATAGGGTTTATTGCCATTCTTGTATTGGCACTCTTGCATGCAAATGTTGCAGTACTCGTTATGCTAAAAAATATGATTTTTTTATTAAAAGTCATTATTTTTAAGTTTTGAATATGCTATAAACCCAGGATTTACGAGGCTTTCTTTGTTATAAGTCATTGGTGCTTTTGTTTCATAATTTATAACACTGCCACCTGCTTCTTCAATAATAATCTGCGGAGCAGCAGTATCCCACTCCATTGTAGGTGCTAATCTCGGATAGAGATCGGCCTCTGCATTGGCGATCATCATAAATTTTAAAGCACTTCCTCTGCCAATTACTTGAGGACTATTGTATTGCTCAATGATACTCTTCGTATCAAGATTAATGTGTGAGAGAGAAACAGGAATTCTCAATCCTTTTTGATCATTACTGTAACTGCTGCACTCCAGTCTACAAGTCATATTGTTTTTTTCCAGAAATGCACCTTGCCCTTTTACTGCAAAATATACTGTACCAAAACATGGAGCGGCTACGATACCAAGTATGGGTATTTGACCGTGGACCAAACAAACATTGACAGTAAATTGGCCATTTTTTCGCATAAATTCCTTGGTACCATCCAAAGGGTCTATCAACCAAAAATACTCATAGTGTTTTCTTTCCTCATAAGGAATCTGCATGTTTTCTTCGGATAAAAAAGGAAATGATTTTTCCAAAGTTAGGAGTCCTTCACAGATAATATCATTGGCAGCAAAATCTGCTTTCGTTACCGGAGAGTCATCTTCTTTCACTTTTATTTCATAGTTGCCACTAGCATAGATTTCCATAATCATTGCCGAAGCATTGGCTACAATCTTGTTTAGCGGATTTACTAAAGCGAAGAAATCCTTGTATTCCTTCATTATTTGTATTTATTCATATAAAAAATATCGATTTTCGAGAAACTATTTTTCAAAAGAGAGTCAAATATAGTATCATTGTAATATATTTCAATAAAAAACATGAAAATACTTGTAAGTGGAGGCGCAGGCTATATTGGAAGCCATACTTGTATAGATCTCCTGGATAATGGATTAGAACCAGTGATCATTGACAATGGAAATAATTCTTACTTTGATACAATAGATAAAATCAAGGAAATCACTGGAAAAGCTATCAAATTTTACAATATTGATCTTTGTGACAAAGATGCCGTATTCAATGTATTCAGGCAGGAAAATTTTGATGGTGTCATTCATTTTGCAGCGCTCAAAGCTGTGGGAGAATCTATGGAAATACCGTTTGAATACTTCCACAACAACAATACCAGCTTGCTCCACACCTTAGAGGCTTCTTACAAATATGGTATAAAAGCATTTGTTTTTAGTTCTAGTTGCACTGTATATGGAGATGTGGAGTATAGTCCTGTAACTGAAAAAACACCTTTACAAGAAGCTGCTTCTGTCTATGGCAGAACCAAACAAATGGGCGAACAAATCATCCAAGACATATCACAAGTAGTCAATTTCAAATCTATTTTACTCCGTTACTTTAACCCCGCTGGTGCACATCCAAGTGGGTTATTGGGTGAAAATCCAAAAAAAGAAGCACTTAATTTAATACCAGTCATCACAGAAACAGCCATTGGCAAAAGGACATCCTTTAAAATATTTGGCAATGACTACCCTACCAGAGATGGCAGTTGTGTAAGAGATTATATACATGTAATGGACTTGGCACATGCTCATACCTTGGCACTTCGGGATGTATTGCTCAATAATCAAGAGAAGAAAGTAGAAATATATAATTTAGGCATAGGCAATGGAGTCACAGTACTTGAAGCCATCAAAGCTTTTGAAAAAATATCCGGCATTGTCCCTAATTATGAAATAGCTCCCAGAAGAAAAGGGGATATAGCATCAATATACTGCACTTATGAAAAAGCTAAAAAACAACTTAAATGGCAACCAAAATTTACTATCGAGGATATAATGACTTCAGCCTGGCTTTGGGAGAAGAAAAGATACCGAAATGAATAAACCATAAATCAATGCTAAAATACTATTGGTTTTCCATTTAAATTTACACCTTAATCAAAAGAAAGTTTTTTTTATATGTACACAACTGAGCAAAAAAAAATACTTTACAACAAAGCAAAATACTTTTTACATACTGCTGCAAAACAAGATGACATTGATGTCTTAAAAGAAATACTGAGATACAATGAATGGAGGTATTACATAGAAAATGATCCTATTCTCGCAGATTTTGAATACGACTTGCTTTTTAAACAACTACAGGATATCGAGAACGAAAATAGCGATCTTATTACACCTGACTCTCCTACCCAACGGGTAGCTAATGATGTGATAGGAGAGACTACCACAATAAAGCACATCGTACCTATGTTGAGCCTTGAAAACTCCTATAATGCCGAGGACCTTATTGACTTTGACACTCAGATAAAGAAAAGGTGCAATCTAAATGCAGATGAAAAAATAACATACGCTGTTGAACCAAAGTTTGATGGTGGCAGCATCGCTATTTACTATGAGGATGACGTGCTGATCAGAGCTGCTACAAGAGGCAATGGGGTAGAAGGAGAAGAAATTACAATGAACATAAAAACACTGGCAAGTGTGCCCTTAAGAGCCAATTTTTCAAGCTTAGGTATCAAGAAAGTTGAACTTAGAGGCGAGGCCTTAATCAAAAAAGACACCTTCGATAAAATCAATAAACTAAGAGAAGAAGAAGGTCTCATATTATTTGCCAATCCTAGAAATGCTGCAACCGGCGGACTTAGAACCAAAGATGCCAATGAAACTAAGAGACGCGGTTTGGAAGCCTTCATATTTCAAATGGGTTATGCAGTGAATGATAAAAATAACAGTGTATTTGATAAATTGAATACACACTACGGCAATATTGAGTTGCTTGGTAAACTGGGTTTTAAAATTCCGATCAAAGAAAAAAAGTTATGTTTGGGTATAGATGAAGTGATCGAATTTTCTAATTATTGGCAAGAACATCGGGATGATTATCAATATGAGATAGATGGTATGGTTGTCAAAGTCAATGATTATGCAATGCAAGAAATATGCGGTAGCACTGCCCATCATCCTAGGTGGGCCATTGCCTTTAAATTTAAAGCAAAGCAAGCTACCTCAAAGTTGATAGATGTAGAATATCAAGTTGGCAAAATCGGTAGTATTACTCCTGTAGCAAAAATTCAACCAGTCGCTTTGGCTGGGGTAACTGTGAGTTCTATATCCTTACACAATGAAGATTTCATTAAATCAAAAGATCTTCGATTAGGGGACACTGTACTTGTCGAGCGTGCCGGAGACGTCATACCTTACATAGTAAAGAGTATGGTAGATATGAGAGATGGAAGCGAAACTGTAATACAATTTCCTGTAAACTGCCCTAAGAATCCACCTTCTAATCCCTCTGTCTCTCTAGTCAAAGAAGAGGGAGAATCTGCATGGCGCTGTCCCAATTGTATATGTGGTGCCCAGGATTTACAGAAAATAATCTTCCACGTCAGCAAAGAAGCAATGGATATAGATGGTTTTGGAAAATCCAATGTTGAAAGATTTTTTGATCTGGGCTGGCTTAAAGACATATCTGACGTCTATAATCTAGATTTTGAAAAGATTGCTGCTTTAGAAGGGTTCGGTCAAAGATCGGCAGAAAATCTAAAAGCTTCTATAGCGAAGGCAAGTAAAAATCCAATCCATAAACTATTGCACTCTCTTAGCATACACCATCTTGGCAAAAAAGCTTCAAAACTTATAGCTCAGGAAATTGCTTCAGTTTTTGATTTACAATCGTGGGATAAAGATCGATTTTTGATGATAAAAGATATTGGTCCTGTAGTAGCAGAAAATGTAAGCGCCTATTTTTCTGAACTTAAAAACATCGAAATGCTCAAAAGGATGGAAGGCTATGGTGTGAATATGCTTCAAACAGATGAAGACAAACCTTTAGTTACGGCAAGTGAAGGCCCGCTGGTAGGTAAAACTATTTTATTCACGGGCACGCTTACTACCATGGGCAGGAAAGAGGCTGAAGAACTTGCTGCAAAAAATGGGGCGAGAAACATAAGTGCTGTGAGTAGTAACCTCAATATACTTGTAGCAGGAGAAAAAGCCGGCTCAAAGTTAACAAAGGCAAAAGCATTGGGTACAGTAGATATATTATCAGAAGAAGAATTTATAAAATTGATTTCTTAAAAAAATACTATTTTTTATTTTTCTTAAACTCATTGATATCAAAGTACTTCATCGATGACTCATTTTCAATTCTATAGGATACGTCAAAATCTTTAAGTACCACATCCAAGATGGGATATGCTCCGGGCACATATCCTTCTTTGAGATCGTAGCTATACAGTTTACTAAATTGATTCCAGTAAAATGCATTGAAGCCGCCTTTGACTTCCTTGATAAGGGTGTGCATGTTTTGTCCTATTTCTTTTTCTATCATCTTTACCAGGATCTTACCTTGTAGTTTGGTAAGGTTTTTAAGTGGCGTTTCAAATTCTTTGGTCAATTGCTCGTCTAATTCTTTAAGCTTCTTCTTTCTTTGTTTTTTAGTCATATGCAGTGCTGCATATTCTGATTCTCTCCATATCCGAATCACTTCCTTGGCATAAGGGAAAACGATAGAAGCATATCTTCTAAATTTCAAATATTTCTTGTATTCTTCATCATTTGCAAAAGAAGTAGGCGAAGTAATGCTTACATCATCTATATCTGCAAGTATCATAGTGTCTCCTTCAGGCGTAACAATCGCTTTGTAAAACTTTCCTTCAACTACTACCTTTATTTCTTTTTCAGCTTTTACTTTTACTGTATCAGTCTGTCCAATCAAAGCATTGGAATAAAAAAGGAAAAATAAAATAAATGATCTGATTTTCATTAGAAATTCTTATTTTTAATATCAATGGCTACAATTCTTTTAAAACGTACAATTGAAGAGCAAGTTATAATTTATAGTTAAAATTTTCAGGCTTCCCAAAAGATTAACATTGCATTTATATTTCATCGCTGCCGTAAAGGATATAAAAATTTTAATAAGTCATTGGTAATTAATCTCATTGCGGTGTAGTTGAAATAAAAAATACTTTCTAAGTGCTATGCCTTAAAAAGTATTTTCTATTTGCATTATTCATTATGTAGTGCTATGCAGTAGGCTCCTGAATCTTCTCTTGGGCTTTTTTTTCTGCAGCAAGTTTCATCGAGATTGACTCAAATTTTTCCTCCTCCTGGTATGGTCTTTTTCCAATTAGTTTTTCTAAGTCACTTTTGTGCAAAACTTCTTTTTCAAGTAAAGTCTGTGCCAACAAATCGAGCTCGTCTTTTTTCTCTAAAAGCAATTGCTGAGCCCTGATGTATTGACTATCTATTAATTTCCTTACCTCGTCATCCATAAGTTTGGCTGTCTCATCAGAATAGGGTTTTTGGTAGCTTTCATTAGACATTGAATAAAAAGATACATTGCCCACTTTTTCGTTTAACCCAAAGACTGCAACCATACTATAGCCCATCTTTGTAACCTGA
>JAYUTD010000235.1:0-4947 GCA_043755305.1 Saprospiraceae bacterium | reverse complement strand
TGTTTGCCAGTTAAGCAAAATTTCTTTTCCATTGTGACTTACTGAAAACGCACTAAGCTTAACCGGCAGACTTACCGTGCAGCTAGGCGTAGGAAGACTTATGATGTTGTCACTAAAAGTCCAGTTGGAAGGATTGGTTATATCACCCGTTCCATTGTATACTCCATTGTCCAGCGATGTAGAAATTGAATTGGACGGCATAGTTCCACCACCGCCTCCTGCAAGTCCAAGACTTGCTGCAAAGCATATATTGGATGCTGCTACTGAACCAACAGGGTTAATATTGGTAATATATATTTCATCACCTCCTACGGCAAGCGCAGGTATAGTGCCTCCGAAAGTACCGCACAAAGGTGCACCTCCATCCAGAAAAATAGTGCTACCAGACAGTATGGTGGTAGAGCTATTGGTGGAGAATGTAGCTATTTGTTCGCCTGAATTGAATGAGGTGCCATTCCACTCATTGTCCGTAATGTAATATGTTTTGTTTGGGGGAATATTAGCGATTGCCTGAATCAATATTTGGTCAGGATTGTCAGAATTCCAGCCTATTATGGTTAAGTCACACTGACCCCATGCTGACCCAACAATAGTAATAAGAATAATTAGAGATAATAATTTTTTCATGTTATAAGTTTTTGTTTAATTCCAATAATGTTTTAGACAAACTTTCTATGTCCTGGGCACTTAAATCTCTGTGAAAAACAAATCGTATGGATGTTTTGCTAAAAGCTGTAGAAAGTATATTCTTATTTTTGAGGGCTTGCAGGACTAGAGAAGTAGAATATTCGATTTGCAGTTCAAAGATAAGAATGTTAGTTTTGACTGGCAAGATATTGTCAACAAATTTACAATTTCTTAATATTTGACTAATTTCTTTGGCCCTGTTATTATCGATTTTTAGCTGAGCAATATGATGGTCCAAAGCATAAATACCTGCAGCTGCAAGATAGCCTGCCTGACGCATGCCTCCACCCATCACCTTCCTTATTCTTCTTGCATACGCAATCATTGTCTTGTCACCAATTAAAATAGAACCCACTGGTGCACCAAGTCCCTTTGATAAGCATATTGATATACTATCAAACCTTTTACCAACTTCAATGGTGGATTCATTGGTTTCCACCAGGACATTAAATAATCTGGCACCGTCCAAGTGGAGTTTTAAGCCACGTTGTGCACAAACCATTTGGATAGGATCTATTTCGTCAAGTGTATAATAATTGCCGCCGCCTTTATTGGTAGAATTTTCCAATACTACAAGCCTAGTTGCTGGCAGCCAATCTTGTTTGTCTCTAATATTATCTTCAACCAAAGTCGCATTCAATTTGCCGTATTGGCCTACAATAGGATTAATAGCCACACCGCTGTGGAAGGCATAACCGCCAGCTTCATATTGATAGATATGGGAATAGTGGTCACAAATTACCTCATCCAGAGGCTGTGTATGTGCTTTTATGGCTATTTGATTGGTCATTGTACCCGAAGGGCAGAACAAGGCAGCTTCTTTACCAAACATTGCAGCCATTTTATTTTCTAAGGCATTGACAGTTTCATCTTCACCAAATACATCGTCTCCTACTTTTGCCTGCATCATATAAGTGAGCATTTGGGGCGAAGGTTTTGTAACAGTATCACTTATCAGGTTTATAGCTTGGTGCATCTTTTCACTAATTTTTTGCAAAGATAAGCCAATACATGGTCTTGAAGAGAAGAAGTTACAATGATTTGTCCTTGAAATTTCTTGCAGAAATAATCACTTTAGGATGTGATGATTTATAGGCATTGACATCGTCCACAAAATTGCTCCAGTTTTGAAACTGAAAATAAAATTTTTTATTTTCAAAATCAGCGTTTCCAATTTTAGGATCAGTCAACCTGATGTCATTTTCATTAAAATACTGAAAAAGACCATAATTGCCGTGCTCCGGTAGAAAGGTAGCTTGCTTGTTTTTATTGATGAGGGCTTGAAAATCACTTAAGGCACTTGCATCGGTTGTAACAATGAAGCCCCATACTGTGTTGAGGCCCAACTTCATTATTCGATTGTTTTTTAAGATGAGGCCTTTAGCAGATTCAAGGTTTAATTCCATTTTGCTGCCATTAAGGGATAGTTTCCCATTGCTTATAATGCTCTCTTTTAGTATAAAAGTAATATTTTGGTCAGTGAGCGGATTGCCTATATTGCTAAAAGCGGTAGGTTTGGTCTTGCCTGGATTACATATTTCAACATTAGAAAGTCCATTAATATATATATCTATCTTAGCATCTTTGATTGTAGACTCCACAGCCAATTGTATATTTTTACAATTGACAGAGTCCACAGTAGCCATGACCAATTCAGTATATGGCCCTGATTCACTTACATTTTGGTTTAGGGATACCTCTATATCCTGTTCTATATTAATATAGTCTTTGATTGCAGATTCTTTATTGCAAGCACCAAACACAAAAAAATTTAAAAAGAAAATTACTTTTATATATTGCATAAAAACGGCAGCAGTCTGTTGGTAAAATACTATAACGTTTGAAAAATGAAATTGCTGATTTTTTTTAATATTTAGATTCAACAAACTTTAAGGCAATAGAATTTATACAGTACCTGAGCCCGGTAGGTGGGGGGCCATCTTTAAAGACATGGCCAAGGTGACTGCCGCATCTTGCACACATTACTTCTGTTCTTGGATATCCCAATGTAGAATCAGTGGTTTTCTTTATCATAAGATCATCCTCCGGTCTAAAAAAACTGGGCCATCCGGTGCCGGAGTCAAACTTAGCATTGCTCAAAAACAAGACCTGATCACACGCGGCGCAAAGGTAAAGTCCCGCTTTATTGTTTTCCCAAAGTTCTCCTGAAAAAGCATTTTCGGTGCCTTTTTTCCGTAGTACAAAATATTGTTTCGTGTTTAATTTTTTTAACCATTCTTGATCGGAAAGCACGACCAAAGGGATTTTATCGCCCCTTTTGTTTATAATAAACTGTTCATTTTGTTGAATCCTACCTTTGTCTTTGTTGGAGTTAATTTCTTTGCCTGTATTATTTTTTTCCAGATGGCTACTTTTGCAAGCACCATTGAAGCAAAATGCGATAAAAAAAATAAGATAAAAATGATTAAACATTGTCAAAATAAAATATTACTTTGTAAATATAATACGTTTTTTAATTTTACAGTTCTAATTCATCTAAATTAATGTAAATGCAGGAATATGCCAGGGTGTTGACTTATGCAATCCCTTTATTTATGCTTTTGATAGTCATAGAATGGGGCTATGGAGCTATAAAAGGAAACATCACTTTAAGGTCTTTTGATACAGTATCGAGTTTATCCTCTGGCATTACCAATACTTTAAAGCAAGTGTTGGGGTTGACCATTTTGATCATAAGTTATGAGTGGCTGTATGATCATTTGGCAATGGTCAAGATTTCATCGCCCTGGTACCTTTATGTGGTTGGCTTTATAGGCATTGATTTTGCAGGATATTGGACACATCGTTTTGAGCATAAGGTTAATATTTTTTGGAACAGACATATAATACATCATTCATCAGAAGAATACAATTTGGCATGTGCGTTAAGACAAACGATTTCTGCTGTTTTTGCAGTATTTACTATCTTGTTGTTACCATGTGCACTTTTGGGTGTATCCCCCAAGGTGATTGGCTTTATTACGCCAATTCATTTGTTTGCCCAATTTTGGTACCACACCCGATTGATTGGTAAAATGGGTTTTTGGGAATCGATCATTGTGACCCCTTCACACCACAGGGTGCACCATGCCATAAATGATATTTATATTGATAAAAATTTTGGTCAGATTTTTATATTTTGGGATAAAATGTTTGGTACATTTCAAAAAGAGCTAGCAGATGAAATACCGGTCTATGGTGTCAAAAAACAAGCGGCTACCTGGAATCCTATAAAAATCAATTTTCAGCATCTTGCGTTGCTTATAAAAGACGCCTGGAAAACTTCATCCTATCTGGATAAGTTAAGAATATGGTTTATGCCTGCGGGATGGAGACCCGCTGATGTATCCGTACGTTATCCTATTGAATATATATTAAATGCAAAAGACCAAAAAAAATATGAAACACATGGTACTATATTGCTGCATATTTGGTCCTGGGCATCCCTTTTTTTAATACTGGGACTTATGTTTCATATGTTTACATTTATAGGACAATCTTCCTTTTATAACTTGCTTATTTACGGGTGTTTTTTAGGTGCATCAGTCTATGTTTGTACAGCTTTGATGGATGGAGATAAAACTGCTTTGTTTGCTGAATTGTTGAAGGTAATATCTGTGGCTACTGCCATGAATATGTTGGGAAACTGGTTTGGCATTTCCATATATTTTATGTTGTTATACCTCATTGCATCGACAGGAATGAGTATCTATTTTTTATTTTTGGAAGGAAAGAAAGACATTTCAACATTACAGATCGATAGGCTGCATTAGTGGATATTATATTTAACAGAAAATATAGTAATAGAACTGAGGGCATTTGGATAAGTTGCAGTATGGTTTATACTCAAGTCCGGGCTTATATCAAAATCCATTAGATGACGATCTACATAAGCATCGAATACTGTCACTAAATGGCCTATAAAAAGATAAACCCATGCATTCTCTACACCTGTTCTTGCTTGCTTTCTAATATTGATAGCCTGGCTAAGGGAATAGGTAGGGTCTTTAATGCCTTTGCTGTAATTATTGACAATTGTATTGAATTTATTGTAATCTGATTTTATTGCTGTGAGGTTATATAAAAAAAAACCATCAATACCCAATGCCAATGGGACTTTCCACCATTTTTTATTGTATATCTGCCCTCCACTAGGTACGATCAACGAGTAAAGTGCGGCTTTACCTGGTTTTCCACTAAATATAGTTTTAAACGTATTTACCTTTGGTAAAATAGTATCCTGAACAGTACTATCTGCCG
>JAYUTD010000234.1:0-4959 GCA_043755305.1 Saprospiraceae bacterium | reverse complement strand
CGATGTTTTATGGATCTTTGTGTGCACCAAATGAATTTGTAAATATAAAAAAAATTGCGATGTGTTGGCAAAGAGTTTGGCCCAATGGATGTCAAATTTTACTATTTGATCTATAGGAAATTGCTTTCTAATTTAATCTAAATTCCCTCTCTAATGCTTGCCTAAAGCAGGGATGCCTATAATGCTTGCTCTTGAGTCAAAATGTACTGCTCTATGGCTGGTGCATAATGCTGGTGCTCGAGCGACAACACTTTGGCTGCCACTTCTTCCGGAGCTTCAGTTCCATCCAGGTCACAGCTTACCTGCAGTAATATACGCCCTTCGTCATAGGCTTCGTTTACCAAATGGATGGTAGGACCGCTTTGCTTCTCTTTGGCAGCTACTACAGCACGGTGAACATGTATGCCGTACATGCCTTTACCTCCATATTTTGGCAAGAGGGCTGGGTGGATGTTGATGATCTTGTCAGGATAGGCTTGGATAAGGTATGCCGGGATAAGTGCCAGAAAGCCTGCCAATATCAGGTAATCGACAGAGTATTCATTTAAGAGGCCAAGCATAAAAGCAGGCATCTTGAGCTGGGTATGAGTGATGGTAATACATGGGATATCGTAAAAATCAGCGATGGTGATAACTCCGGCATTGGCATTGTTGGTAAGGATACATGTTACCTTGATACTATCGTGGTGTTCAAAATACTCGACAATTTTAAGTGCATTGGATCCGCCGCCTGAAGCAAAAATTGCTATTGATTTCACCAGGTTATTTTAATTCGTCAAATCTATGTGCATTGCTCAAGCTGGTAAGTGTCATCAAAGCCTTTACTTTGGTCCTTTGACCGTTGTCTCCGGCTTTAAATATCTCTACAATCTCTTTGTTTTTAGTATCATTGAATACCTGCAATAAATAATTATTGGGGTAGGACTGTGCAAGGTCCTCTATGATGCCCAGAGAACTCAATAACACCGCTCTGTTTTTTTCTGCATCCTGCCACATATTGTCCAAAGCCAATCTATGGTATTCGTAAAATATCTGTCTGAAAGGCCGGAGTCTTGGAGACTGTATGTTTTCTATCAAAAAGTATTTTGACCTGCCATTGATGCCCTGATTGCTCCAACTACTGTCGTCTCTTTTGTAATTATTAGGCAATGCGTTGAAGACTTCTCTTGCACTATTGAAAAAATCCTCGCCACCGTACAATTCAAAACTGTCGTAATCAAAACCTAGGGCCAGCAATGAATAAAAGGATAGGGTAGAACTGAGGTTATCGGCAAAGGACTTATCGCTTTTTTGTATGGCCTGCCCGGGCTGGTAATTGAATTTCACCTCTTTGTCTAAAAAATTGAGAATGGGTGTTTCATAATCTGAGTTGAATACAGGGCGACTGGTCTTAATACTTATTTCTGCCTGAAAGCTTGTTACGGACAGTTCACTGAGAATAGTAATGAGCACAGTACCTTTGATCTTTTCTTTTGCTAAAAAATCCTGATCGGTCCACTTGCTCTTGTTGAAGAAATCTCTGATGTCTATCTCCAACTGCTTGTAGACTAGAGGGTCAGAGTTAAATTTGTCGTTGTTGGCATTTTGTACAGGTGGTTTTACAGTAACGATAAAATCCAGTTCCTGCGCTGAAATAGATAGCACAAAACACAAACAAAAGATGGTAAGCATTGATTTTAGTGGGGTATTCATTTACGCCTATTTTTTTTTTTTATAGAATTAATTGTCTCATTTAAAATATCCCTTGCTACCTCAACTTTTGACTTAAGGTCAAATTTTTGCATTGAGCCGTCTTTTCTGATAATGCTGATCTTATTGGTTTCATAACCAAATCCAGCGCCTTTATCATTCAATGAATTTAGAACGACAAAATCAAGGTTTTTCTTGTGTATCTTTTTCATTGCATTGGCTTCTTCATCATTGGTCTCCAGAGCGAAGCCGACAATAATCTGGCCTTCTCGCTTATTTTTCCCAAGAGTATAGGCTATATCAATGTTTTTTTGCAATGTCAAGGACAATGTATTGTCGTTCTTTTTAATTTTTTCACTTGCCACTGTTTCTGGCCTGTAATCCGCTACTGCAGCCGCAAATACAACCACATCGTATGCATCGAAATCCAACTTGCACGCTTCATACATTTGCTGGGCACTCACTACTTTGGTAAGCTTCACATTATCATTGGGGGCATGATTTGTTGGTCCCAGTACAAGATGCACACTGGCACCTCTTTTAGCGGCTTCGTTGGCAATTGCAATGCCCATTTTGCCGGAACTGTAATTGCCAATGAATCGCACAGGATCCAGGTGTTCATAAGTAGGTCCTGCAGTGACCAATACTTTTTTGCCTGTAAGTGCTTGATTGGTTTGAAATGAAGTGGTGAGAAAAGTGAGGATTTCTTCAGG
The DNA here is from genome assembly GCA_043755305.1 of Saprospiraceae bacterium. Taxonomy (GTDB): domain Bacteria; phylum Bacteroidota; class Bacteroidia; order Chitinophagales; family Saprospiraceae; genus JADKBO01. Next base: position 2,557 of record JAYUTD010000234.1, on the reverse strand, counting down.
CTCTGCCATTCTGCCATCTCCTACAAGACCACTGGCCAATTCACCGTGTCCAACAGGAATAATGGTATTTCCATAAGATTGGAGCTTATCTATATTGGCTTTGGTAGATCCATGGTGCCACATGTCGAGGTCCATGGCCGGAGCAATGATTACAGGGCACTTTGCAGAAAGATAAGTAGCAGTAAGCATGTTATCCGCAGCGCCATTGGCTAACTTAGATATGGTGTTGGCTGTCGCAGGTGCAATGAGGAATAAATCGGCCCAAAGACCAAGTTCTACATGATTGTGCCAACCTTCTTCGGAGAAAAATTCTTTATATACCGGGTGTTTGCTTAACGTAGAAATAGTAAGCGCAGATATGAAATGGCATGCTGAATCAGTCATTATGCACTTTACCTCATGGCCTTCTTTTACAAGAAGTCTGATGAGGCTGGCAACTTTGTAAGCAGCAATGCTTCCAGAGATACCCAAAAGAATTTTTTTACCATTGCCGCCTGTCATCAAAGTAGGTCTTATTTACCGTCTACATCTTTGTATTTTCTGGCAAGTTCGCCATTAAGGTATTCCTCGGTAGCAATAATTGCTGGATTGGGCAACCTTTCATAAAATTTTGAGATTTCAATTTGCTCCTTATTTTCGTGGATTTCTTCAATTGTATCCGAAGTCACCGAAAATTCCTCTAACTTGGTGTGTAGTTCTTTTTTCAATTTGCTTGCAATCTGATTGGCTCTCTTGGAGATAATAACCAATGTTTCAAACATATTGCCTGTACCCGAAACCAATTCTTTAATATTTCTTGCTTTTACATTTGGGTCAATGTTTTGAACCTTAGTTTTAATATCTGTCATATTTGCTTATTTTTTATTTGCTTATTTGCTTTATTAAATATATCCCTAACTTCTTCTTTTATCTTTTTGTCCTTGAATTTGTCCATGTATTTGTTACAATAAACAATAGTTTCTGTAAATCGTTCCTCTTTTTTTTCTTCTACAGAGTTATCTGCCAGCTCGAAACTCGATTTGATCAATAAATATTTGGCTTCAGATTCATAGGCTGATCCTGGATATTCTTTCAATAAAATCTCAAAAGCCTTTACCGAACTCTGGAACTGGCCTATTTGGAAGTAAAGCACGCCTTGCTGAAAAGCCTTTTTTTCCATTTTTGCCCTCATTTCATCAATCAGGTTGTTGCATTCATTGACTCTCTTGCTGTCCGGGTATTTTGCTATGAATTCCTGAAATGCATCTACTGACTTGAGTGAATACGATTGATCCAATTTGAAATTGGGCGACAATTTATAATGAGAGTAGGCAGCCATAAAGTCTGCTTCTTCTTTCTTTTTGCTATTGTAAAACGTAGAAACAAAATTGCTGAAATAATGCGCAGCGGTTATATACTCTCCGGTATGGTAAAATGTATAAGACAGATTGAAAAATATATCTTCGGCTTCTGCCTTACCTCTGTAAAACTGAACAGCCAACTCATATAATGTCTGGGCTGAAGTATATTCCTTATCTTTGAAATACTCATTGGCTTTCTTAAGAATGAGTTTAGGGTCATTGCTTGCTCTCACTTTTTCAAACTCATTGGTACAAGAAGACAAGGACAGAACAATAAACAACGCAAGAATAAAAGAATACTTTTTGGATATAAATTTCACTGATCAATTCATTAAATAGTGTGCAAAAATAGTATTATATATCCAAAACGTGAAATTTATTCATTAGCTGTCCCTTAATACGCTCAAAATGAGTTAAATATAATTTAATTTTTATTAAATATGCGCTTCAGTTTGGCTTGAAACAAGCCTGCACCCTTTTGATTGTCAATAGAATGTGGTGTGATGGCTTTGTTTTTAAGCCACTGTTACTGGGGCATATTATTTTTTACCCAACAAGAAAATAGATTAAGGACTTCAGTACTGAATTTATCGCTTCCTTGTGGCATTGGCTTACAACCATCCTGGTAGATGGAGCATAAACCTTTGCCGGAACCAAAAGTAGACTTTGCTCCGGAGTAGGTATCAAGGACAACTCCCTCCGCTTTTGTTACGGCATCATGACAGCCTGCAATCGCACAAGAAGCATTCAATATAGGCTTTATGGTCTTCGTATACGTGTTTTCTGCCGGCACTGAACTGCAGTTGGCATTGTCTACAAATTTGTTGGTAGACTCACTGCTGCATGCAAAAAGAGTAATAATGGTAAAAAGTATAAATACAAAAGAAATTTTACGGAACATACTGTTTTTATTTTTTTGCAAAAATATAATTTTCAAACATATAATGAAATTATATAATCTTAAAAGGTACCAATATAACCTGAAATTGTCGGGGAAAGCACATAATGTTACTCACTTAAAGGAATGAGCCATCAAAACTAAACGGGATAAGGCATGCGCTGTTTTCCGTAATATAGATTTTATCATCATCTGCCCTGAAGTACAATTTTATAGGGTGTTGGTGTCTTAATTCATATTCCAGGATAACTTGTCTGCAAGCGCCACAAGGCATTACTGGACTGATCAATTTCTTTTTTTTGCTTCTGGCCGTTATGGC
>JAYUTD010000233.1:0-4963 GCA_043755305.1 Saprospiraceae bacterium | reverse complement strand
CTCCATTTATAAATGGCAATGGTGGTCAAACTTCTTTGCCAATAGGAGAACATAAATTGTATTACAGAGCTACAGACTTTTGTGGCAATGTAACACTTGACTCAGTGAGAGTATGGGTAGATGATCTAACTCCACCGGTAGCTGTTTGTAACCAGGCAACCACTGTAGGACTTACTTCAGATGGCACTGCACTTGTGCATGCTTCAAGCTTTGACAATGGCAGTTATGATGAGTGCAAACTTGCTAAAATGTTAGTGAGAAGAATGGATACAGCATGCAAACCTTGCCCTACTCCGGAATTTCCGGGATTTAGCTACTTAGGTAGCAGAGATGGGCACTATTATTATACATCAAGTCATCCTTTAATTCCTAGATTAGGTTTCAAACATGCAAAAGCATTAGGAGGATATGGAGTTTCATTGGAAACTGCAGAAGAAGGGTTATGGCTAATAGAGCAGATGCAAAACAATAATCTGCAAGGTACTTGCTATACTCTCGGATTGAACATTGATATTAAAAACAAAACCATTAGATGGGAAAGTGGTGCTCCATTTGATATAACGGAATACTACGATGAAGACGATTTAATGCCTCAAGGTATTATTGATAGCAACCATTTTTATGTATGCCTAGATGGCACACCAGGTATTGGCTTCCAGTATCCGGGTGTTATTCCAAGCAAATACATTGTAGAGATCGAAGATCCATGTGGCTTCAGTTCTTATGTAAAATTCTGTTGTGCTGACATTCCAAATAATGTAATGGTTCAGTTTAGGGTTATTGATGCCAATTGTAACTACAATGAGTGTATGGTAAATGCTACCATTCAGGACAAATTGCCTCCTACGATTATTTGCCCGGCAGATAAAACTGTTAACTGCGACACACCTTATGAACTCAACAATCTTAAGGCTGCATTTGGTGAAGCAACTGTAATAGACAATTGTAGTTCTCCAATTGTTACAGAAAAAGATTCTATAGACGTAAATCAATGTCGAATAGGAATAATCATCAGAGAAATCACAGCAAGAGATGCAGGCGGCAGACTCGCTAAATGTTATCAAAGAATCACATTTAGACCTCTGAAACCTTTTTATATCAATAAAGAAAACCATCTTGATCCAAATGACGATATCATATGGCCAGTTGACGTAACAATGAATGGATGCGACGATCCTGAATCTGAAGCATACGATCCAAAATTGACAGGAAGACCTGTATTTTTGAGTGGTGCCTGTCAATTGGTAGGTGCTGACTATGACGATAAAATATTTACATTCAATAATGCCACAGGGCAAGCTTGTTTCAAAATATTGAGAACTTGGACAGTAATCGATTGGTGTCAGTTTATCAATGGATACTACTATACTTGCTCTTATACTCAGGTAATAAAAGTAAATAATACCGTTGCCCCTGTAATAATTTCAAGCTGTGCTGCAAAGTCAGTGTGCACTTATGATACAGAATGTAAGGATGGATATATTGAATTATCAGCAAGCGCTACAGACGATTGTACCCGTGGTCTAAAATGGACAGCTAAAATTGATGCAAACAATGATGGCTCTTTCGAACTAGGTCTCACGCAATATGGCACAGGTACATCGGCAACACAAGCAGCTCCTACAGTAGCCACGGCTTCAGGCACTTATCCAATCGGTACGCATAGAGTACAATGGACATTTGAAGACAAGTGTGGTAATATCAGAACTTGTGATCAAATCTTCCATATTGTGAACTGTAAAGCACCAACACCTTATCTAATCAACGGATTGGCGGTAGATTTAATGCCTCAAGATGTAGATAACGATGGTAAAATCGATGGTGGTATGGTTCAACTTTGGGCTAAAGACTTTGACAATGGCTCTTCTCATCCATGCGGATACAAAGTACTATTGTCATTCACACCAAATGTGAGTACCACAAGCCAAACATTTACTTGTGCAAACAAAGGTAAAAACAATGTAAGAATTTATGCTTCGATTATTACTCCACAAGGAGATACGATCAGGTCTTTTGCAAATACTTTTGTGGATATTCAAGACAATATGAAGGCTTGTCCTACTACTACAAACCTTGAAAAGGCCGTAGTAAAAGGAAATGTTATGACTGAGGCGCTAGATGGGCTAAGCAATGCTACTATGGTATTGGAAAGCACTGAGCAAATGCTTCAAGCAACCAATAATGAAGGACAATTTATCTTCCCAGACATGCCATTTGGTGGTTCATACAAATTAAGCGGATTAAAAAATGACGATTATCTAAATGGCGTCAGTACACTTGACCTTGTTTATATCCAAAGACACATTTTGGGCATTGAGAAAATCAAGACCCCATATTTGATGATTGCCGCCGATGTAAATAATGATAAGAAAATTGCTGCATCTGATTTAGTAGAATTAAGAAAATTAATCCTTGGTACAAGCGATAAATTTTCAAATAATACTTCCTGGAGATTTATTGACAAAGGATATGTATTCCCAGATTTAACAAATGCACTTAACAACGACTTCAATGAATCTTATACAATAACTGATTTATCAGCAGATATGAGCATCGATTTTGTCGCTGTAAAAACAGGAGATATCAATGGATCTGCAAAAGCCAATGCTACAAGTAATATTGCAGAAAATAGAAGCAATAACACATTGAATTTGACTGCTGAATCTAAATCATTTGTCAAGGGAGAAGAATTTAAAATTGAATTGAATACTGAGAATACTACTTCTTTATCTGGACTTCAGTTTACTTTGAAATTCAATCCTGCTTTGGTAGAATTGAAAGACATTAATGGTCTTGATATAGAACTAAGTGATAACAACTTAGGATTGTCAAAAGTCAATGAAGGTTTAGTTTCTTTCAGCTGGAATAAAGACAATGGTCTTGATATCAATCAATTGTTAAAATTAAGTTTCCTTTCCAAGCAAGATGGCAATACAGCGGATTTATTAAGTATCAATTCTCAAATGACAAAGGCAGAGGCATATGACCAAAACCTTGAAGTAATGAATGTTGCTATGAGAAGTGTTGCGCCAGAAAACGGTTTTGAATTGCACCAAAACAATCCAAACCCTTTCTCAACGACTACTTCTATTTCTTTCACAATTCCTCAGGCAAGCAATGTAAACTTCAAAGTTTATGATGTCACAGGAAAAGTATTGAAATTGGTCAATAAGGACTTTATAGCAGGAACTCATACTATTAATATTGATAAAACACAACTTGGACAAAGTGGTGTATTGTACTACCAGCTTAAGGCAGGTCAGAACATCGCTACAAAGAAAATGGTTGTTATAGAATAATTGTAAAGCGTAAAGTTTACTGTTTTTGGGATAGGACCCCCTTCTGTTAAATTCAGAGGGGGTCTTTTTCTTTTATGTAAAATTGTAGTACTTTTGCACAATGGCTAGAATAATGGGTATTGACTTTGGGCTAAAAAGAAGCGGGATTTCAGTTACTGACTCATTGCAGTTGATTGTTAATGGATTAGACACTGTTGAAACAAAATACCTATTGACTTACCTAACCGATTACTTTTTGAAAGAACCAGTTGAAAAAATTGTATTTGGTTTGCCCATACATAAAGATGGCAATTTTACTTATTTAAAAAAAGATATTGATCTTATGGCCGATCAGTTAGCTAAAACCTATCCTTCCCTTGCCATAGATTTTATTGATGAATCTTATACTTCTGTTGAATCAAAGGCAATCATTCTTCAATCAGGGGCAAAGAAAAAAAAGAGGCAAGACAAAGCATTGGTGGACAAGATCAGTGCAATTTTAATTTTACAAAAATATTTAGGACATATTTGATATGATACTTCCAATTTATGCATACGGTCACCCTGTATTAAAAAAAGTAGGTGAGGAAATACAAAAGGACTTTCCTGGTTTAAATGAATTGATTGACAACATGTGGGATACAATGTATCACGCTAAGGGTGTGGGATTAGCAGCCCCTCAGATAGGAATGTCGATCAGATTATTTATTGTCGATACTGAACAGATCAATAAAGAAGAAGATGAAAACAAAATCGAAGGCATTAAAAAAGTTTTTATCAATCCATCAATCATTAGTGAAACCGGCAGTGCATGGTCATATGAGGAAGGATGTTTAAGTATTCCAAATATACTTGGAGATGTTGAAAGATTGGACAAAGTAGAAATACAATATTTTGACGAACACTTTATTCAACAACATTCCATATATGATGGCATAAACGCAAGGGTTATTCAACATGAATTTGATCACATAGAAGGTAAGTTATTTATTGAAAAACTTAGCCCTTTGAAGAAAAAGCTAATTTCAAGAAAACTTGACAATATTAAAAAAGGCAATATTACAGCCAATTATAGATTGAAATTTTATTGACCCTGCGTTCGTAAAAAATAAATACAATTGAAAAAATGAAAACACAAGCCAAACTATTTTCTGCCAAAGTCAGCTGGTATCTCTCCCCAATCTTCTGTATTCCAGTGTATTATTTGATTTGTAATGGTGTTTGTATTCAGCCATTCCAAAGCCCTTTCCAATAAATCAAAAATAACACGATTGTCCGCATCTTTTTGAAGGGTTGTTTTTGCTTTCTTGTTTTTAACCCATGCGATTGCCGTTTTTGAATCTGTATATACCACGTATGATTTGAGGTTCTTTTTTTTTAAAAGTGCCACAGCATGTACCAGCCCCAAAAACTCACCTACATTATTTGTCCCATTTTTAAAAGGCCCCATATGAAATATTTCTTTACCACTATAAGTTTCCACTCCCCTGTATTCCATATCTCCCGGGTTTCCCGAACAGGCTGCATCTACACAAATACTATTAGGTAGAATATCTTGTTTACTTGTTTTTTTGGTTTGTTTAGCCTTTTCTTTATCCGCTTTCTTCCCTATAAAATTGTAAGGATTCATAGTATATGCCTCATTTGCCTCATTCAATGTAGCAAATGATTTATATTGAGCCCCG
>JAYUTD010000232.1:0-4966 GCA_043755305.1 Saprospiraceae bacterium | reverse complement strand
ACCGCTGGAAGTGGAGAGCATAGTAAAAATGCAAGTCGAAAAAAGAAATAAAAAGAAACAATAATATTTGTCTTTTTATTTTAATCTGCAAGCAATTTCCAAATAAAATCAAATGTTGGGTTTTGCTTTTTTTATTTTCTTGGTAGTTTTGGTTTTTCAATCTCTGTTTTACAGTTTTACCCAAACTAAGGCAAATAAAATGTTGTTTATGAGAAAACGATACTGTTGTGAAATTTAATTCATTCCAGTTACCAAATAAGTAGGGTGTAATAATTGTAAAAATGGCGCCTAAATGGAACAAACGTATATTTATTTGTTTCATATGTATTTTTAACATTATCTTTGCCATAAAATAAAATCACTTTCAAATTACTGGATGCATTGCCTTCACAAACACAAAAAATATTTGGCGGCGATTTTCATTGATTTTTAGAAAAGTACAAATAATTACCTAGATGAAAACTATTCAATACTTATTGGCAGTAGCACTATTTACCTTGATTTCTTGTCAAGACGGAAAACAGAAAGACCTTAAATTTAAGCCACAAGAAGACTTGTTTATTGCCAAGCAATTTCCAGATTTCTTCCCTAATATTGAGGCCATGGAGAGGGCATTGGTTGCAGCTAAAATTAATGGTAAAAGAACAAGTGGCTTTTGGGAATCACAGGGGCCGGCAAATATTGGAGCAAGAATCAACACCATCTCCATTCACCCTAATAATGAGGACATTATTTTTGCCGGATTTTCATCAGGCGGCCTCTGGAAAACGGTGGATGGTGGAGCGAACTGGAGATCGGTATTTGAGAATGAAACAATTCAGAGCATAGGTAGTATTTGTTTTGATCCATTGAACCCCAATATTGTTTACGTGGGAACCGGAGACCCAAACATCTCTGGCTATCCAAGAACTGGAGGGGGAATATACAAGTCTCTGGATATGGGCAATACCTGGCAGTATATTGGGCTTAAATCGTCCAATATTATTTCCAATATTTTGATTCCAAAAAGCAATCCTTCTATTGTATATGCCTCAGCAATGGGCATACCTTTTTATAAAAATAAGGATAAAGGCGTGTATAAATCTATAGATGGCGGACAAAACTGGAAACAAGTATTGTTCATCAATGACAGCACAGGTGTTTCAAATATTGTATTGCATCCGACAAATCCGCAGGTCGTATATGCTATTGGTTGGAATAGAATAAGAAACAACTTCAAAAGCACTGTCTCTGGCCCCGATTCAAAAATTTGGCGCAGTAAAGATGGTGGAGAAAAATGGGAAGTCCTTTCTAATGGCTTGCCAAATGGCAATCATACCAGAATGGGTTTAGCGATTGCCCAAAGCAACCCCAATGTATTATATGCACAATACACAGATGATATCAACCTTGAATTCAAAGCAATCTATAAATCTGAAGATGGCGGGGACAATTGGACATTGCACACCGCTCTGGGTGAAAAGCAGCTATCCGGAAGCCCATTAGGTGGTTTTGGTTGGTATTTTGGAAAAATTGCGGTGAATCCAAATGACGAGAATGATCTCTTCCTCCTCGGAATATCTTTGCACAGATACAATAAAACGCTAGATATTTGGGAATACGCAGATTTATCAAATTCAGGTATAAGGGTTCACGCAGACAAACATGACATAATTATTAAAAATAATAATTTGTATTTAGCCACAGATGGGGGACTTTATAAAACAAAATTGAATTCTATTCAGGAGTGGGAAGATATTGAAAACATACCTACAACCCAGTTTTACCGAACTGCTTATGATCCGCATATACCAGACAATTATTGGGGTGGTGCACAGGACAATGGCACATGCTCAGGCAATAGCGCTTCGATAGAGTCTTGGGAAAGAAAATATGGTGCTGACGGCTTCCAGATGGCTTTTCATCCATTTGACGACCAAATTGTCTATGCCGAATCCCAAAATGGAAATATTGTAGTGAGCACCAATATGGGAAAGTCCTGGTTTGGGGCAACAAATGGTTTATTAGGTAGCAGACATTGGGATATGCAGTACATTATTAGCAGCCACAATCCTGACATATTGTACACAGGTACCGATAAATTTTATAAAAGTGAAACTGGCACTGAAGTAGAATGGAAAGCGATCAGTCCCATTCTTGTAAATCCCGAATCTAAATCAATTATAAAACAATTTACTACTCTAAGTGAATCACCTATAGACAATAAAATATTGTATTGTGGTACAAGTGATGGCATGGTTTGGAGCACAAGGGATGGAGGCCAGGATTGGGTACAAATTAAAAATGGTTTACCTTTAAGATATGTATCTAGTATTAAAGCTTCACCTTCTTTTAAAAATACAGCTTATGTTTCATTTACGGGATATAAAGACAATGAGAATACTCCTCATTTATTCAAAACTAACAATATAGGTCTTTCCTGGACTAGTATTTCCGGTGATTTACCTCCACTTGCAATTAATGATGTCTATGTATATCCCAATGGATTTGACAATATTTTATTTGTAGCGACAGATGGCGGTATATACATTACTAAAAATTATGGGCAAAATTGGGAAAGATTAGGTAATAATTTGCCTTTGATACCTGTCAATGACCTGGAATATGATCCAAAAAATAATGCGCTTATAGCTGCTACATTTGCGAGAGGCATTCAAACCTTCAACTTAGATCAGATAGGAGTGCAACTTCAGACAAATACTGAGGAAAATACAGCTTCTGCATTGGAGGTATTTCCTTCCATTACCGCTCAATTTGTTTATATTAAGGGTGTCAATAAAGTAGACAAAGTCAAAGTTTTTGATTTAAGCGGAAGATCTATAATGGAGGCAAAGGGACCAGCAATAGATTTGTCCACTTTGAAAAATGGTTTATATATATTAAATGTTGACGGCGTAAGCCGAAAAGTAGTAAAAATATAACCAACGATTTGAAGTTACATGTATGCTGATTGAAAGATGGTACAAGTTATTGGAGAAATGATTTTGTATTTTCAAACCACTTTTATTTGTAGCCTTAATAGATCATTGGCATTTAAGTTCAAATACACATAAGCATTAATCAAATAGAGATAGCATTTGGCTTCTCAACATTAAACGCAACATCGCTTTTTGCATAGGCAAATTTAATGTATTTTATCTTTTTCCCTTCTGACAAATGCGTCTTTTCATAATAAGTCTTATGGGCCAGGTCTTTTGTCTCTAGTAGACTGGAATATATATCGTCGTTATTGTATAGTATTTGTCCTTTACCCCATTTATCAAATGAATCAAGTGAAAATTCATACAAAGTTGGGTCGTCTGTTTTAAGATGGATTAAGCCACCATCTTTTAAAATAGTGGTATAAATATTTAAAAACCTATGGTAGGTCAACCTATTTCTTTCTTTTAATAAAAATGGGTCAGGAAAAGTGATCCATATCTCGTCTACTTCATCGCTTGCAAAAAACAGCCCGATTTGTTCTATTCTTGTTCTAAGAAAGCCAACATTATTAAGCCCAAGAGCCTTGGCATTTCTGGCACCTTTCCATATTCTGGCACCTTTGATGTCGATACCAATAAAATTTTTATTTGGATAATCCTGGGCTAGTGCAATACAATATTCACCCCTTCCACAGGCAAGTTCAAGGACAATACCATTGTCATTATGAAAAAAATCAGAAGACCATCTCCCTTTTAGCTCTGCATCATGGTTTAAGCCAAGCGTCAATTTAGGGTTTTTATAATCGTAATTTTCGACTACGTTTTCAAAGTTGAGTAATTCTGAAAACTTGAATAATTTGTTTTTTCTGGCCACTTTAGTTTTAAAAAGTTGAGGCAAAAGTAAGCGAAATTATTGAATATTATATGCACCTTTAAAAATCAATTTATTATTAAAACGAGCTATGGCTTATTGCAGTGATGAAATATTACTATATATTATATACCAATAAGACTAATTCGTTTGGTCATCAATTTACGACCTTTACCATCTATTAATGAATACATGTACGTACCTCTTTTGAGTGAAGAAATATCCATTTTTAAATTTCTCCCAGATTTTTTAGTAAATGATTTAGAATATATTTTTTTTCCGACTACATTGTAGAGTTCTATTGTATAATTGTCAAAAGGATAGTTGAATACTCTTATGGATACATTGCCAGCAGTAGGATTGGGGCTGGCAATAATATCAAAAGTATTGTAGTTGATACTTTTCATGTAAGGACTTGGCTCCATATCTTGGTAAAAAAAGTTCCTTAAATTTTTATCTTGCAATTCATAACTAAGCAATACTCCTTTATATTCCGGACATATATAATCTATGCGTTGATTCTTCTGGTATTTGATAAAGGAGTAAAGGACTTCCGGTATTGCACTCTTATTGAATTTTGCGTATGGTTGCCAATTGGATTCATTTATCTGTTTTACTTTCATTTTAATAGTTTGAGAGACATTGATTTCATGTTTTTGTGCTTTTTTTGAAGCATTGTTGTAGATAATATTACCCTCATCTGTGACACTAGCAATTTCCTTAACTCCAATTTCTATCATCAAAGAGTCATTATTTTCCGGTACAAAATTATAACCCTCTAACATATCTTTCTTAGCAAACTTCATCAATATGGTATAGTTGGAATTGTAAGTTTGGCCTATTTTTTTTGTTGTATTTATTACCCTTTTTGGTGGATCGTATCTGATGATTTCTTTTCCTTTGACATTATAATTTACTTCCAGGATTTTGCCTAAAGAATACAGGCTGCCATCTTTTATAGTATAAAACTCTTCTTCATTGTCTGCTTTATTGAGTACTAAAGTTGCATCTGGAAAATCTTTATAATTGTAACTTAATTTTGCCTCTTTATATATTTCTTTAATAGACCAATATGACATTAGAAAATTAAAATCCCAATTTTCTCTATTTTCAAAATCAACCATAAAAAGTTCCGCTTTAGCGTTATGCTCACAATTATATTGCACATCACCAG